>NZ_AYYA01000081.1:0-5573 GCF_000511065.1 Psychrobacter sp. TB67 | reverse complement strand
ATAATCACCTACTGGACGACAGTAGATGAACACTATTTAAAAGCATAACTAAAGAACAACTTGTGTGGATTTTTGCTGATTCAGAATGCTAAAAAATAAAGTTGACTATCTTTTCTTTTCGGAAAGATTATTAACTATAAAAATTATCATTTAAGACAGCAGAAAAACTCAAAGTTAATTCATTACGAACATAATTTTTAGCGATTTTGCCAGATTAGATGAGCCAAGTTTAGTAGCCTCTTTAAAGGGTTACATAGCAAGATTAAACTGAAGAGTTTGATCATGGCTCAGATTGAACGCTGGCGGCAGGCTTAACACATGCAAGTCGAGCGGAAACGATGGTAGCTTGCTACCAGGCGTCGAGCGGCGGACGGGTGAGTAATACTTAGGAATCTACCTAGTAGTGGGGGATAGCTCGGGGAAACTCGAATTAATACCGCATACGACCTACGGGAGAAAGGGGGCAGTTTACTGCTCTCGCTATTAGATGAGCCTAAGTCGGATTAGCTAGATGGTGGGGTAAAGGCCTACCATGGCGACGATCTGTAGCTGGTCTGAGAGGATGATCAGCCACACCGGGACTGAGACACGGCCCGGACTCCTACGGGAGGCAGCAGTGGGGAATATTGGACAATGGGGGAAACCCTGATCCAGCCATGCCGCGTGTGTGAAGAAGGCCTTTTGGTTGTAAAGCACTTTAAGCAGTGAAGAAGACTCCGTGGTTAATACCCACGGACGATGACATTAGCTGCAGAATAAGCACCGGCTAACTCTGTGCCAGCAGCCGCGGTAATACAGAGGGTGCAAGCGTTAATCGGAATTACTGGGCGTAAAGGGAGCGTAGGTGGCTCGATAAGTCAGATGTGAAATCCCCGGGCTCAACCTGGGAACTGCATCTGATACTGTTGAGCTAGAGTATGTGAGAGGAAGGTAGAATTCCAGGTGTAGCGGTGAAATGCGTAGAGATCTGGAGGAATACCGATGGCGAAGGCAGCCTTCTGGCATAATACTGACACTGAGGCTCGAAAGCGTGGGTAGCAAACAGGATTAGATACCCTGGTAGTCCACGCCGTAAACGATGTCTACTAGTCGTTGGGTCCCTTGAGGACTTAGTGACGCAGCTAACGCAATAAGTAGACCGCCTGGGGAGTACGGCCGCAAGGTTAAAACTCAAATGAATTGACGGGGGCCCGCACAAGCGGTGGAGCATGTGGTTTAATTCGATGCAACGCGAAGAACCTTACCTGGTCTTGACATATCTAGAATCCTGCAGAGATGCGGGAGTGCCTTCGGGAATTAGAATACAGGTGCTGCATGGCTGTCGTCAGCTCGTGTCGTGAGATGTTGGGTTAAGTCCCGCAACGAGCGCAACCCTTGTCCTTAGTTACCAGCGGGTTAAGCCGGGAACTCTAAGGATACTGCCAGTGACAAACTGGAGGAAGGCGGGGACGACGTCAAGTCATCATGGCCCTTACGACCAGGGCTACACACGTGCTACAATGGTAGGTACAGAGGGCAGCTACACAGCGATGTGATGCGAATCTCAAAAAGCCTATCGTAGTCCAGATTGGAGTCTGCAACTCGACTCCATGAAGTAGGAATCGCTAGTAATCGCGGATCAGAATGCCGCGGTGAATACGTTCCCGGGCCTTGTACACACCGCCCGTCACACCATGGGAGTTGATTGCACCAGAAGTGGTTAGCCTAACTTAGTGAGGGCGATCACCACGGTGTGGTTGATGACTGGGGTGAAGTCGTAACAAGGTAGCCGTAGGGGAACCTGCGGCTGGATCACCTCCTTATAGATGGCATTCGGTCAGCAAGAATTCACAACAAGTTGTTCTTTAGTTTAGCTAGTATTTATTATTAGCGCTTTGCCTTGACAGGCAGACACAGGCCTGTAGCTCAGCTGGTTAGAGCACCGTGTTGATAACGCGGGGGTCGGCAGTTCAAGTCTGCCCAGGCCTACCATTTATTTACGGGGCCATAGCTCAGTTGGTAGAGCGCCTGCCTTGCACGCAGGAGGTCAACGGTTCGACTCCGTTTGGCTCCACCATAATAAATACGATAGTAACTATATAAACAAGCATAAACAGAAACAAATAATTCAGATATTACATCATACGATTATTTCTTTCTGTTTTATACAGAACTTATGACTCGACGAGAGCGTAAGAACTATTTAAAAACATAGATATGAGTCTGGGTTAGGAACACGTGTTCACGCGTTGTTCCTAACCTTAATAACTCACTACTTAACGACATCAGTTGTTATCCCAGTAGTGAGTTATTAAAAAAGTAAAGAGAACTGAATCAAGCGTATAAACATAGGTGATATCGTTATCATAATTAGACTTATATAACACTTTGAAGTTAAAACTTATTTATAAGTTAAGACTACTTGGGGTTGTATGGTCAAGTAATGAAGCGCACATGGTGGATGCCTTGGCAGTCAGAGGCGATGAAAGACGTGACAGCCTGCGATAAGCTTCGGGGAGGCGGCAATATCCTGTGATCCGGAGATTTCTGAATGGGGAAACCCACTTACCATAAGGTAGGTATCTTGTACTTGTACAAGAAGCGAACGAGGGGAAGTGAAACATCTCAGTACCCTTAGGAATAGACATCAAATGAGATTCCCCAAGTAGCGGCGAGCGAACGGGGAGAAGCCGATTAGTGCTAATGTAGAAGAACAGCGTGGGAAAGCTGACCGTAGTAGGTGATAGTCCTGTATTCGAAACATTAGCGTTAACATATTAAGTAGAGCGGGGCACGAGAAATCCTGTTTGAAGATGGGGGGACCATCCTCCAAGGCTAAATACTCCTGACTGACCGATAGTGAACCAGTACCGTGAGGGAAAGGCGAAAAGAACCCCTGTGAGGGGAGTGAAATAGAACCTGAAACCGTGTGCGTACAAGCAGTGGGAGCCTTAATTTATTAGGGTGACCGCGTACCTTTTGTATAATGGGTCAGCGACTTATGTTCTGTAGCAAGGTTAACCGTTTAGGGGAGCCGTAGGGAAACCGAGTCTTAATAGGGCGTTTAGTTGCAGGGCATAGACCCGAAACCGAGTGATCTATCCATGAGCAGGTTGAAAGTGCCGTAACAGGCACCGGAGGACCGAACCCACTGTCGTTGAAAAGCCAGGGGATGACTTGTGGATAGGGGTGAAAGGCTAATCAAACTCGGTGATAGCTGGTTCTCCCCGAAAGCTATTTAGGTAGCGCCTCGGACGAACACCATTGGGGGTAGAGCACTGTTTCGGCTAGGGGGTCATACCGACTTACCAAACCGATGCAAACTCCGAATACCGATGAGTGATATCCGGGAGACACACAGTGGGTGCTAACGTCCATTGTGGAGAGGGAAACAACCCAGACCGCCAGCTAAGGCCCCAAATTCCTAGTTAAGTGGGAAACGAGGTGGGAAGGCATAGACAGCTAGGAGGTTGGCTTAGAAGCAGCCATCCTTTAAAGAAAGCGTAATAGCTCACTAGTCGAGTCGGCCCGCGCGGAAGATGTAACGGGGCTCAAACTAGGAGCCGAAGCTGCGGATTTGAATTTGTTTTCAAGTGGTAGGGGAGCGTTGTGTAAGCCTGTGAAGGTGTGTCGTAAGGCATGCTGGAGGTATCACAAGAGCGAATGCTGACGTGAGTAACGATAATGCGAGTGAAAAGCTCGCACGCCGGAAGATCAAGGGTTCCAGTCCAACGTTAATCGGGGCTGGGTGAGTCGACCCCTAAGGCGAGGCCGAAAGGCGTAGTCGATGGGAAATCGGTTAATATTCCGATACTTGTTTATAATGCGATGGAGGGACGGAGAAGGTTATGTCAGCCTGGCGTTGGTTGTCCAGGTGAAAGGATGTAGGCTTACAACTTAGGTAAATCCGGGTTGTTATATGGCTGAGATCTGATAGCAAGCTGTACTTGTACAGCGAAGTGGCAAATACCATGCTTCCAGGAAAAGCTTCTAAGCAATAGTTATAAACGAATCGTACCCTAAACCGACACAGGTGATCAGGTAGAGAATACCAAGGCGCTTGAGAGAACTCTGCTGAAGGAACTAGGCAAAATGGTACCGTAACTTCGGGAGAAGGTACGCTGTTGATGGTGATAGGACTTGCTCCTTGAGCTGTTGACAGTCGCAGATACCAGGCTGCTGCAACTGTTTATTAAAAACACAGCACTCTGCAAACACGAAAGTGGACGTATAGGGTGTGATGCCTGCCCGGTGCTGGAAGGTTAATTGATGGGGTTAGCGTAAGCGAAGCTCTTGATCGAAGCCCCAGTAAACGGCGGCCGTAACTATAACGGTCCTAAGGTAGCGAAATTCCTTGTCGGGTAAGTTCCGACCTGCACGAATGGCATAATGATGGCAGCGCTGTCTCCAGCAGAGACTCAGTGAAATCGAAATCGCAGTGAAGATGCTGTGTACCCGCGGCTAGACGGAAAGACCCCGTGAACCTTTACTACAGCTTTACATTGAACTTTGACCTGACTTGTGCAGGATAGGTGGGAGGCTTTGAAGCCGAGACGCTAGTCTTGGTGGAGCCAATCTTGAAATACCACCCTGGTCATGTTGGGGTTCTAACTCAGGTATAACAATACCGAGGACAATGTATGGTGGGTAGTTTGACTGGGGCGGTCTCCTCCTAAAGAGTAACGGAGGAGTACGAAGGTGCGCTCAGACCGGTCGGAAATCGGTCGTAGAGTATAAAGGCAAAAGCGCGCTTAACTGCGAGACCCACAAGTCGAGCAGGTACGAAAGTAGGTCTTAGTGATCCGGTGGTTCTGTATGGAAGGGCCATCGCTCAACGGATAAAAGGTACTCTGGGGATAACAGGCTGATACCGCCCAAGAGTTCATATCGACGGCGGTGTTTGGCACCTCGATGTCGGCTCATCTCATCCTAGGGCTGAAGCAGGTCCTAAGGGTATGGCTGTTCGCCATTTAAAGAGGTACGCGAGCTGGGTTTAGAACGTCGTGAGACAGTTCGGTCCCTATCTACCGTGGGCGTTGGAAATTTGAGAGGATCTGCTCCTAGTACGAGAGGACCAGAGTGGACGAACCTCTGGTGTTCGGGTTGTCACGCCAGTGGCATTGCCCGGTAGCTACGTTCGGATGGGATAACCGCTGAAAGCATCTAAGCGGGAAGCCCACCTCAAGATTAGATTTCCCTAAAGAGCCGTTGAAGACTACGACGTTGATAGGCAGGGTGTGGAAGCACAGCGATGTGTGTAGCTAACCTGTACTAATTGCTCGTTTGGCTTGACCATACAACACCCAAGTGGTTTGTATCAAAGCTCTAATTAATCTATCTTGTATAAGCGAAAGCTTATAGAATATATATATTTCGATATCACCTTTAACCTTGATTCAGTTAGGTTACAAGTTGGTCGACCAATAGATAATATCTTGACGTCATAATAACATCAGACTCATATCTAACCCCCTTTGCTGACGACAATAGCGCGATGGCCCCACCTGATCCCTTCCCGAACTCAGAAGTGAAACATCGTTGCGCCAATGGTAGTGTGGTTCGCCCATGTGAGAGTAGGTCATCGTCAGCTCTCT
>NZ_AYYA01000080.1:0-5578 GCF_000511065.1 Psychrobacter sp. TB67 | reverse complement strand
ATAATCACCTACTGGACGACAGTAGATGAACACTATTTAAAAGCATAACTAAAGAACAACTTGTGTGGATTTTTGCTGATTCAGAATGCTAAAAAATAAAGTTGACTATCTTTTCTTTTCGGAAAGATTATTAACTATAAAAATTATCATTTAAGACAGCAGAAAAACTCAAAGTTAATTCATTACGAACATAATTTTTAGCGATTTTGCCAGATTAGATGAGCCAAGTTTAGTAGCCTCTTTAAAGGGTTACATAGCAAGATTAAACTGAAGAGTTTGATCATGGCTCAGATTGAACGCTGGCGGCAGGCTTAACACATGCAAGTCGAGCGGAAACGATGGTAGCTTGCTACCAGGCGTCGAGCGGCGGACGGGTGAGTAATACTTAGGAATCTACCTAGTAGTGGGGGATAGCTCGGGGAAACTCGAATTAATACCGCATACGACCTACGGGAGAAAGGGGGCAGTTTACTGCTCTCGCTATTAGATGAGCCTAAGTCGGATTAGCTAGATGGTGGGGTAAAGGCCTACCATGGCGACGATCTGTAGCTGGTCTGAGAGGATGATCAGCCACACCGGGACTGAGACACGGCCCGGACTCCTACGGGAGGCAGCAGTGGGGAATATTGGACAATGGGGGAAACCCTGATCCAGCCATGCCGCGTGTGTGAAGAAGGCCTTTTGGTTGTAAAGCACTTTAAGCAGTGAAGAAGACTCCGTGGTTAATACCCACGGACGATGACATTAGCTGCAGAATAAGCACCGGCTAACTCTGTGCCAGCAGCCGCGGTAATACAGAGGGTGCAAGCGTTAATCGGAATTACTGGGCGTAAAGGGAGCGTAGGTGGCTCGATAAGTCAGATGTGAAATCCCCGGGCTCAACCTGGGAACTGCATCTGATACTGTTGAGCTAGAGTATGTGAGAGGAAGGTAGAATTCCAGGTGTAGCGGTGAAATGCGTAGAGATCTGGAGGAATACCGATGGCGAAGGCAGCCTTCTGGCATAATACTGACACTGAGGCTCGAAAGCGTGGGTAGCAAACAGGATTAGATACCCTGGTAGTCCACGCCGTAAACGATGTCTACTAGTCGTTGGGTCCCTTGAGGACTTAGTGACGCAGCTAACGCAATAAGTAGACCGCCTGGGGAGTACGGCCGCAAGGTTAAAACTCAAATGAATTGACGGGGGCCCGCACAAGCGGTGGAGCATGTGGTTTAATTCGATGCAACGCGAAGAACCTTACCTGGTCTTGACATATCTAGAATCCTGCAGAGATGCGGGAGTGCCTTCGGGAATTAGAATACAGGTGCTGCATGGCTGTCGTCAGCTCGTGTCGTGAGATGTTGGGTTAAGTCCCGCAACGAGCGCAACCCTTGTCCTTAGTTACCAGCGGGTTAAGCCGGGAACTCTAAGGATACTGCCAGTGACAAACTGGAGGAAGGCGGGGACGACGTCAAGTCATCATGGCCCTTACGACCAGGGCTACACACGTGCTACAATGGTAGGTACAGAGGGCAGCTACACAGCGATGTGATGCGAATCTCAAAAAGCCTATCGTAGTCCAGATTGGAGTCTGCAACTCGACTCCATGAAGTAGGAATCGCTAGTAATCGCGGATCAGAATGCCGCGGTGAATACGTTCCCGGGCCTTGTACACACCGCCCGTCACACCATGGGAGTTGATTGCACCAGAAGTGGTTAGCCTAACTTAGTGAGGGCGATCACCACGGTGTGGTTGATGACTGGGGTGAAGTCGTAACAAGGTAGCCGTAGGGGAACCTGCGGCTGGATCACCTCCTTATAGACGGCATTCGCTCAGCAAGAATTCACAACAAGTTGTTCTTTAGTTTAGATTGTTTATAAGCCTTATTGTATAAAGTGATTGCTTTAGACATTAAAGGCCTGTAGCTCAGCTGGTTAGAGCACCGTGTTGATAACGCGGGGGTCGGCAGTTCAAGTCTGCCCAGGCCTACCATTTATTTACGGGGCCATAGCTCAGTTGGTAGAGCGCCTGCCTTGCACGCAGGAGGTCAACGGTTCGACTCCGTTTGGCTCCACCATAATAAATACGATAGTAACTATATAAACAAGCATAAACAGAAACAAATAATTCAGATATTACATCATACGATTATTTCTTTCTGTTTTATACAGAACTTATGACTCGACGAGAGCGTAAGAACTATTTAAAAACATAGATATGAGTCTGGGTTAGGAACACGTGTTCACGCGTTGTTCCTAACCTTAATAACTCACTACTTAACGACATCAGTTGTTATCCCAGTAGTGAGTTATTAAAAAAGTAAAGAGAACTGAATCAAGCGTATAAACATAGGTGATATCGTTATCATAATTAGACTTATATAACACTTTGAAGTTAAAACTTATTTATAAGTTAAGACTACTTGGGGTTGTATGGTCAAGTAATGAAGCGCACATGGTGGATGCCTTGGCAGTCAGAGGCGATGAAAGACGTGACAGCCTGCGATAAGCTTCGGGGAGGCGGCAATATCCTGTGATCCGGAGATTTCTGAATGGGGAAACCCACTTACCATAAGGTAGGTATCTTGTACTTGTACAAGAAGCGAACGAGGGGAAGTGAAACATCTCAGTACCCTTAGGAATAGACATCAAATGAGATTCCCCAAGTAGCGGCGAGCGAACGGGGAGAAGCCGATTAGTGCTAATGTAGAAGAACAGCGTGGGAAAGCTGACCGTAGTAGGTGATAGTCCTGTATTCGAAACATTAGCGTTAACATATTAAGTAGAGCGGGGCACGAGAAATCCTGTTTGAAGATGGGGGGACCATCCTCCAAGGCTAAATACTCCTGACTGACCGATAGTGAACCAGTACCGTGAGGGAAAGGCGAAAAGAACCCCTGTGAGGGGAGTGAAATAGAACCTGAAACCGTGTGCGTACAAGCAGTGGGAGCCTTAATTTATTAGGGTGACCGCGTACCTTTTGTATAATGGGTCAGCGACTTATGTTCTGTAGCAAGGTTAACCGTTTAGGGGAGCCGTAGGGAAACCGAGTCTTAATAGGGCGTTTAGTTGCAGGGCATAGACCCGAAACCGAGTGATCTATCCATGAGCAGGTTGAAAGTGCCGTAACAGGCACCGGAGGACCGAACCCACTGTCGTTGAAAAGCCAGGGGATGACTTGTGGATAGGGGTGAAAGGCTAATCAAACTCGGTGATAGCTGGTTCTCCCCGAAAGCTATTTAGGTAGCGCCTCGGACGAACACCATTGGGGGTAGAGCACTGTTTCGGCTAGGGGGTCATACCGACTTACCAAACCGATGCAAACTCCGAATACCGATGAGTGATATCCGGGAGACACACAGTGGGTGCTAACGTCCATTGTGGAGAGGGAAACAACCCAGACCGCCAGCTAAGGCCCCAAATTCCTAGTTAAGTGGGAAACGAGGTGGGAAGGCATAGACAGCTAGGAGGTTGGCTTAGAAGCAGCCATCCTTTAAAGAAAGCGTAATAGCTCACTAGTCGAGTCGGCCCGCGCGGAAGATGTAACGGGGCTCAAACTAGGAGCCGAAGCTGCGGATTTGAATTTGTTTTCAAGTGGTAGGGGAGCGTTGTGTAAGCCTGTGAAGGTGTGTCGTAAGGCATGCTGGAGGTATCACAAGAGCGAATGCTGACGTGAGTAACGATAATGCGAGTGAAAAGCTCGCACGCCGGAAGATCAAGGGTTCCAGTCCAACGTTAATCGGGGCTGGGTGAGTCGACCCCTAAGGCGAGGCCGAAAGGCGTAGTCGATGGGAAATCGGTTAATATTCCGATACTTGTTTATAATGCGATGGAGGGACGGAGAAGGTTATGTCAGCCTGGCGTTGGTTGTCCAGGTGAAAGGATGTAGGCTTACAACTTAGGTAAATCCGGGTTGTTATATGGCTGAGATCTGATAGCAAGCTGTACTTGTACAGCGAAGTGGCAAATACCATGCTTCCAGGAAAAGCTTCTAAGCAATAGTTATAAACGAATCGTACCCTAAACCGACACAGGTGATCAGGTAGAGAATACCAAGGCGCTTGAGAGAACTCTGCTGAAGGAACTAGGCAAAATGGTACCGTAACTTCGGGAGAAGGTACGCTGTTGATGGTGATAGGACTTGCTCCTTGAGCTGTTGACAGTCGCAGATACCAGGCTGCTGCAACTGTTTATTAAAAACACAGCACTCTGCAAACACGAAAGTGGACGTATAGGGTGTGATGCCTGCCCGGTGCTGGAAGGTTAATTGATGGGGTTAGCGTAAGCGAAGCTCTTGATCGAAGCCCCAGTAAACGGCGGCCGTAACTATAACGGTCCTAAGGTAGCGAAATTCCTTGTCGGGTAAGTTCCGACCTGCACGAATGGCATAATGATGGCAGCGCTGTCTCCAGCAGAGACTCAGTGAAATCGAAATCGCAGTGAAGATGCTGTGTACCCGCGGCTAGACGGAAAGACCCCGTGAACCTTTACTACAGCTTTACATTGAACTTTGACCTGACTTGTGCAGGATAGGTGGGAGGCTTTGAAGCCGAGACGCTAGTCTTGGTGGAGCCAATCTTGAAATACCACCCTGGTCATGTTGGGGTTCTAACTCAGGTATAACAATACCGAGGACAATGTATGGTGGGTAGTTTGACTGGGGCGGTCTCCTCCTAAAGAGTAACGGAGGAGTACGAAGGTGCGCTCAGACCGGTCGGAAATCGGTCGTAGAGTATAAAGGCAAAAGCGCGCTTAACTGCGAGACCCACAAGTCGAGCAGGTACGAAAGTAGGTCTTAGTGATCCGGTGGTTCTGTATGGAAGGGCCATCGCTCAACGGATAAAAGGTACTCTGGGGATAACAGGCTGATACCGCCCAAGAGTTCATATCGACGGCGGTGTTTGGCACCTCGATGTCGGCTCATCTCATCCTAGGGCTGAAGCAGGTCCTAAGGGTATGGCTGTTCGCCATTTAAAGAGGTACGCGAGCTGGGTTTAGAACGTCGTGAGACAGTTCGGTCCCTATCTACCGTGGGCGTTGGAAATTTGAGAGGATCTGCTCCTAGTACGAGAGGACCAGAGTGGACGAACCTCTGGTGTTCGGGTTGTCACGCCAGTGGCATTGCCCGGTAGCTACGTTCGGATGGGATAACCGCTGAAAGCATCTAAGCGGGAAGCCCACCTCAAGATTAGATTTCCCTAAAGAGCCGTTGAAGACTACGACGTTGATAGGCAGGGTGTGGAAGCACAGCGATGTGTGTAGCTAACCTGTACTAATTGCTCGTTTGGCTTGACCATACAACACCCAAGTGGTTTGTATCAAAGCTCTAATTAATCTATCTTGTATAAGCGAAAGCTTATAGAATATATATATTTCGATATCACCTTTAACCTTGATTCAGTTAGGTTACAAGTTGGTCGACCAATAGATAATATCTTGACGTCATAATAACATCAGACTCATATCTAACCCCCTTTGCTGACGACAATAGCGCGATGGCCCCACCTGATCCCTTCCCGAACTCAGAAGTGAAACATCGTTGCGCCAATGGTAGTGTGGTTCGCCCATGTGAGAGTAGGTCATCGTCAGCTCTCT
>NZ_AYYA01000079.1:0-3806 GCF_000511065.1 Psychrobacter sp. TB67 | reverse complement strand
TTTGAGCTTGAATCTTTGCAGGAATGGTTTTATCAATGTGCTTTTTATGCCATGATCGTAGGGTCTCAGGCGTGCAACCTATCTTTGGCGCTATGGCTTTGATGGCTGACCAGGTGGATGGGTAATCGTCTTTAGCTTCAATTAGCATACGGACGGCGCGCTCTTTCATTTCAGGAGTGTAGGTTTGTCTTTTCATTGTCGTATTCTCTCAGAATGTTAAGTCTCCGACAATACCGGGGCGGTTCAATGTGTGTGCTAAGTTATTCTCCAATAATAATCTTATCAGGAATCCACACTGTCATTATTAATGAGGATTTGATGAATTTCTACGAGCGAAATCATAATTTGTTAGATGTCAAAAACTCAACTATTGAGGGGCTATAAATCTTACTTCATGGTATATATGCGCTTATATTTTGTGCATTTGAGACATTAAAAAAGGCTACTAACACTATGCTATATATAGCGTTAGTAGCCTTCGTTTAAATTGATATTTTACTCAGGTGAGGTTGTTAATATTAGGGTTTGACTGATAAATAGAGAAAAATAAAATTATGAAAAACTATAATCCGAGCGCAACCGAGCAAGTGATACTACTAACACCAAAGGGGCTGCTTAACGGCACCGAGCACTATCTGATTCCGATGTATCAGCGTAATTATGCTTGGGGCAATAGTGAGATTGAACAGCTTATTGTCGATATTATGGACGCTCAAATTGATGCGAAAAGTTCAAAGGAACATAAGAACTATTATCTAGGTACACTGGTAGTATTTGAAAGACCACAACTATCTTCAAAACGTACAGTGTTTGAAGTTATTGACGGTCAACAACGCTTTACTACTCTGAGCTTATTAATCATATATCTAAAGAATTACTTTACAACTATAGATAGCGACTATGATATGTCATGGTATACAGAACAAAACATTGAGTTTGAAAGCCGTCCGAAATCTACTCAGACGTTAGAGTTACTACTGAATGACAATCTAGAAACCTATGAGCACCTTCATGAAGCTAAGCTAAATCCCGCTATTATCAACGGCTATACGTCTATTAGAGAAGTAATGGAAAGTAAATTTATTTCCCCTAATAATGATAACCAACAACCCACTACAACCCTTCAAGAGTTTTGTGATTATCTATTTCAATATGTACAGATTGCTCGTGTACCTGTGCCTGACGAAACGGATTTAAATCATTATTTCGAAGTTATGAATAACCGAGGTGAGCAATTAGAGAAGCATGAAATTATTAAAGCACGTTTGTTGTCAGTCATTGAAAAGGCAAACGAAAGTGAGATAGCGCTTGCGGACAAACAACCAGTTAAAGCTTTGATTCATGATGTTTGGGAAGCCTGTGCCAATATGAATAAATACGTACAGTATGGCTTCAATACTACTTTACGCTTTAAGTTGTTTTCAGAGAATTTAACTCTTTTGCGGCCTAAAGATTTTGATGAACTGCTTAGGATATATAAAGACTCTGATAATCCTAACAATTCCCAGCCAGATAATGAACAGTATTCTGACTGTAACAATGATGCTCAAAACAATAAATTGAAGCCACTTCCTTCTCTTTTCCACATCCTTGAAAATGGTTTTGCCAGTCCACCTAACCCTAGCAATACCGCGGATAAAGAAGAAGATGACGGTAATAGTGAGACTTACTATAGCTTAGTGAATTTCTCAAGCTTTCTTTTACATGCTTTGAGAATCATGGTTAACGTGCAGTCCTCATATAAAAAAGACATCGCACTTGATGACAAACAGCTGCTAACCCAGTTTGAAACCTTTATCTTAAAACCATCCAACTTAGAAAATGCTCACACTTCAAATACTGAGCAAAGTATAGAAACTAACAATCAGATAACGCCTTTGTCTCAAGTAAAGACCTTTATATACTCATTACTTAAAAGCAAATTTATCTTTGATCACTTTATAATAAAGCGCAACACTCAAGACAGTAAAGGACAATGGACGCTTAATAAGCTAATCAAGAATGAAGATAAAAAAAACAGCTACTACAAAAATAGCTTTGAGACTGACACTGACAAACTAGTGATGTTGCAAAGTGCTTTTCATGTCTCAACTCCTACTACGAACTATAAGCACTGGCTTAATGCCGTTTTATATTATGCTTGTAAGCATTATAAACATGATGAAATGGGGCTTAATAGCGTAGCGTATCTTGACCATTTAGAAGAGATAGCTCGCGCCTTTATGTTAAAGCGTTATTTGACTGATGAACCTGATGATTATCATAAAATCATTTATCAAACCTCAGACTTCAATAAGCTATTGACTGAACATACCCATGACAACTTGAGTACTGATAATCTACGTATACAAATTAAGCAGTATCTCAGGTATGGCAATATCCGCAACATTTTTGTATTTAATTATTTAGATTATCTGCTTTGGTTAAACGGTAACTATCCTAAGTTTACCTTTACCGCTAGAAGCTCTGTAGAACACTTTTATCCACAAAATAAGCGAAACGACAGTATATTTTTGGAAGATAAAGACGCAAAAGATTCACTGTTGCACTCTTTTGGTAATTTATGTTTGATTAGCCATAGCCTTAATTCACGTGTGAGTAATGATATGCCTGATGTTAAGGTAAAGTATTTCTCACAAAATGGAAATATGCAAAGTGGGCAAATCGATAGCTTAAAGCTACTGAAAATGATTGATTGCATACAAGGTAAACCAGATGCGTGGGATAAAAAAATAATTGCTCAGCATGAAACTGAAATGTTAAATATTATGCTGCAAGGGCTAAATTTAGCAGGTGTATCTTATGAGTAACGTGGACGATATAGAAATATTCACTCAAAACCGTGTCATACGCTTTTTTACCGATACGCTAGGCTATCGCTATCTATGCAACTGGCAGTAAAAACATAGAGCGCGACACCTTGGAGCAATGGTTGAAAAAGTACGATTTTAGTATGCCCTGATCACACGTGCTATCAGTATCTTGAAAAAGGCAACCTTTTTAAGAAGTGGCATCAAGCTTGACCTCTGCTGTCAAATCTGTAGACATTAACTTGAGAGATTTTAATCAATAAATAGTCTGGTCTGGTCAGATCGATGTGAACCGCCCCGACTTTATCGGAGAGTGATTTACTTGAGTCAGGCAGCGATGCCTGACAGGGTTAAATTATCATAATACCGCTTTTCAAACTCAAAGGGTGACACATATCCAATCGTGCCATGTAAACGGGTTTTATTAAACCAGTCCACCCACTCAAGGGTTGCCAGTTCAACATCGTTCACACCAGTCCAGTTCTGCTTTAAATAGTCAATTACTTCAGATTTATAGAGTCCATTGACCGTTTCAGCCAGTGCATTGTCGTATGAATCACCTGTTGTACCAACAGAAGCAATCACGCCGCAGTCCGTCATCTTATCGGTATAGCGAATAGATAAGTACTGAACCCCTCGATCACTGTGATGAATCACATCTTTGGGATTGTTTCTATCTGTTATCGCTTGATTTAATGCTGCCATTACCATATCGGTATTCATACGATTAGATACTTTCCAGCCGACGATAGCGCGAGCAAACACATCAATAACAAAAGCGGTATTCGCCCAGCCGCTTATCGTCTTGATATAGGTAAAGTCTGCCACCCAGAGCTGGTTAGGGCGATGAGCGCTAAAGTTACGATTAACCAAGTCATCAGCACGCTTTTGATCATCACGGCTGTGAGTTGTTATTTTACCCTTACCGCGCCAGACACCTTGTAGGCCATGCTGTCTCATTAAACGCTCTATGGTACAACGAGCAACCTTTAACCC
>NZ_AYYA01000078.1:0-15896 GCF_000511065.1 Psychrobacter sp. TB67 | reverse complement strand
TCAAACCCTAATATTAACAACCTCACCTGAGTAAAATATCAATTTAAACGAAGGCTACTAACGCTATATATAGCATAGTGTTAGTAGCCTTTTTTAATGTCTCAAATGCACAAAATATAAGCGCATATATACCATGAAGTAAGATTTATAGCCCCTCAATAGTTGAGTTTTTGACATCTAACAAATTATGATTTCGCTCGTAGAAATTCATCAAATCCTCATTAATAATGACAGTGTGGATTCCTGATAAGATTATTATTGGAGAATAACTTAGCACACACATTGAACCGCCCCGGTATTGTCGGAGACTTAACATTCTGAGAGAATACGACAATGAAAAGACAAACCTACACTCCTGAAATGAAAGAGCGCGCCGTCCGTATGCTAATTGAAGCTAAAGACGATTACCCATCCACCTGGTCAGCCATCAAAGCCATAGCGCCAAAGATAGGTTGCACGCCTGAGACCCTACGATCATGGCATAAAAAGCACATTGATAAAACCATTCCTGCAAAGATTCAAGCTCAAACCCCAATATTAACAATATCACCTAAGTAAAATGCCAAATTAAAAAAGGTTACCGAGGCTATATTTGGTATAGCATTGGCAACCTTTTTTTATGTTTTTAATATTTAAAAGTAAGTTTATACGTTCATTATAATCAGATTTTCAGTCCCTCGATAGCGAAGTCATCATCACCTAAGCAGTTATGTTCTGGCTAGTACATTGCAGTCGCTGAGAAACAGATCAAAAATACAAATATTTAGTGTAGGAGTAGGTTTTTAATCAACTGTCTGAGTAATCCGATGATGAATAGACCTTAGGTGCAGCCATAGTTTTCCAAGCCTAAATAGTACGTTTTACCGTACCTTGCCTTATATCAAATAAATATGCCTCAACATCACGAATAACAGAAATGCCTGAACCAGCTCATTCAGAACTAGTTATTGGCATACCTATTCCAAGTTTAATTCAAGTGGTAACCCACCCAAACCTAAGACACTAATCTAATAGAATTAAGCTGCGTGAAATAGTTTCTGCATTGGCGTAAAGCCGCCATTGCCCATGTTCGGGCGCTCGTTATTGTAGTGGTACAACCAGTGTTCTGCTTGTTCTCTGACTTGAGCTAAAGTAGTAAACAGCTCTTGGTTTAACCAATCATACCGCATCGTTCTATTATAGCGCTCTACATAAGCATTTTGCTGTGGATGACCAGGCTCAATATATCTGATAGCAATATCTTGCTCTAGTGCCCAGTCTTTGAGTGCATTACTAATGCACTCAGGACCGTTGTCACATCTCACTTGATCAGGCTTGCCTCGATATTCAATCAGCTGATTCAGACCGCGTATCACTCTTTGAGCAGGTAGTGAAAAGTCAATCTCAACGGTTAGCGCATCAGGCATAAAGTCCATGCTCCAGCTTTGATTGATACTATCAGGTACTGCTAGAGGTATGGGTTTGTCACGTTTAATACGGCGCTTGGGCTTGATTCTAAGGTTCAATTCAAGATCGCAGTAGATGCGATACACGACGCGTTTGTGGTTGTAGGGCAACCCCAGAAAGTTATACAGACTTAAAAAGCATAATCCAAAGCCCCAATTCTTATTCTTCTGCGTCAGATCTATTAATAAATCCGCTATTAGCTTGTTTTCATCAGAGGCAACTGACTTATGATAGTAGCAAGTGACGCTGATGTTAAAGATATGGCAAGCCCTGCGTATGCTAATAAAACGCTCTTCAAGGTAGTGACAAGCCATCTCACGGCGCCTTGATGGCGCTACCATTTTTTTGACATGACATTCTGTAATATGTCAGATTTAAGACATTCATCGGCATACATCTTCTTTAGTCGAGCGTTCTCAATTTCAAGCTCTTTAAGACGTGAGATTAAAGAGGCATCCATACCGCCGTATTTAGAACGCCAGTTATAAAAGGTGCTTTGTCCAATATTGTGGTCACGGCATAGCTCAGTGATAGGGACACCTTGCTCTGCTTGCTTTAAGATGTTGACGATTTGGTTGTCGCTAAAGCGGATCTTTTTCATAGGGTTCTTCTGCTGATAGTTTAGCAGTTAATCTCTATTTCTAAGCGTTCTTATTTATCGGGAGGATTGCCGGAGTATGCGCAGTACTGAAGGGATGGCCGAACGGATCGATCAAGGTTTGCAGCGACGCAAACGCTGGATATTGCCTGAACCTGTTTCGCACCTTGGCAGCTTACTGTAGCGAGTCGCACCGGCTCTGTACTTGCATCAGGTGCGTAAACGCTTTAAAGGCGAACTACGATAAATTAATTATTGGATTCGTCTCAGCTTTTATTCTAATATTGTGCCGTTTAAAAAATAATGTTGCTAGCAACGGTATTTTAAACGGTATTTTTTATCACCACCTAGAAATGTCATGACATATTACTCACTATATGAGTGTTTGGTTTTTAGCTTCCTAAGCTAGCCTTAAGGTTTGTTTGTTGTAATAGCAGTAGAGCAGATGATGTAACGTCTAGCCTACTAGCGGTATCTCGCCTAGGTTTGATGTCTAGCAATTATATCGTCAAAAAATAAACGAACTATTAAGGGAGTGATGACCATGGACCAAAACAGTACAACGAATCCGACACACGAGTCTGATATATTGTTATCAAACATTCCTAAAACCAGACAAGTACGAGTTTGGGATATTTTGGTCAGAGTGACTCACTGGGCCGTCGCGGCTGGTATCACTGCTAATTTGCTTTTTACCGAAGAAGGCAGTGAGCTGCATCAATATGTCGGTTATACCGTGGTAGGGTTAGTGATTGTACGTTTGCTTTGGGGTTTAGTTGGCACTCGCTATGCACGCTTCAGTGACTTTTTTCCTACATCGTCTCGTATTAAACGTCACCTATCTGATTTAAGTGCTCGCCGTATGGATGAGCAGCATCTTGGTCATAACCCATTGGCTGCCATTATGATGCTATTGTTATGGGCCGTGATTATAGGGTTAGGCGTGAGTGGTTATTTGATGGAGGCAAGAATTTTCGGTAGTAAAGACATCCTTGAAGAAATTCATGAAATACTTGCCAATAGTTTATACTCACTTGTCCCGTTACACATTATCTCTGCGATTGTCATGAGTTATTGGGAACGGCAAAATCTGATTAAGTCGATGATAACCGGTAATAAAACGGTAACGACGCGTCGCCCAAGATAAAATAATCAACGAAACAGGACAGTCATGGCACGCATACTATTAATAGAAGACGATAGCAATATTGCTGAAGGTATTGTTGTCGGGCTAAAAAGCCATGGCATGATGGTCGATTGGTTTAGTGATGCTAGGCAAGGTGAAATGGCACTGCAAGAGGATATGTTTGATGCGGTGTTGCTCGATCTGACGTTGCCAAAAGGTGATGGTATGACTGTGCTACAAAATTGGCGCTATAAACAGCTAGACACACCGGTGTTGATTATTACGGCTCGTGACGCGATTGCCAATCGCGTGGCTGGACTCAATGCAGGCGCAGATGATTATCTAGTCAAGCCATTTGCACTAGATGAAGTGGTTGCCCGTCTGCAAGCATTGATACGGCGTAGTCAGGGACGGAGCCAACCTGAGATTCGTTATGGTGAAGTCGCTTATTGGCCTCACAATCACCAAGTCTCTTATCAAGGTCAAGTCATTGAGCTAACCATCAAAGAAGTGGCCATACTAGAGCAAATGCTAACTCATCCTAAACAGATTCATAGTCGAGCCAGCTTAGAGGACAAGCTCTATGGTTGGCAACAGGATATTGAGAGTAATGCTATTGAAGTGCATATCCATCATTTACGCAAAAAACTGGGCAATGATTTTATTTTAACCAAACGCGGCATCGGCTACTATCTCAATCCAGCACATAGCCATTAAAGTGTTTATGTTCAATTTGGCTTTTAATATATGAGCAACATGTGAGCTTATGAAAAGTATCCAGCAGCGGCTGTTAATCTCTTTACTCATTGGTCTACCCTTACTATGGCTTATCACATCGAGCTTTATTGCTTGGCGGTTATGGCATGAAATTAATGAGATGAATGACACGCAAATCACTCAAGTGGTTCGATATTTGATGGGCGTATCTGCTGATGACAGTGATTCACAAGATGGGGATCCAAAAACTGGAGAACAAGAAGACAGCGACCAAGAGGAAGGTAAAGGAGAGCATCATAGAGAAAAGAGCGAAAAGCCCGCTGCCAAAATATATAATTTAAAAAGTAAAGAGCTGTCAGGTGACCTGGGTGATGCTGAAGATGACTATATGGGCTTTGCCATTTGGGATAAAGAAGGACATCTATTAGTGGCTGATGAAAATGGTCAGTCATTTTCTTTTCTGCCAGACCAGCGTGGTTTTTTAGAAGAATATAACTCTGCTTATCAGCGCCTAAACCCTTTTAGCAAACGCTGGCGGTTATTTTATGCGCATGATGACTATAATGGTGACAATGGCTACGATGACACGCATGAAGGCCGAGTGATCGCTGTTGGTCAAAACCTTGATTCTCGCCGAGAAATGATTGTCGAAGCAATGTCTGTGCAAGTGTTGCCTATGTTGATTGGGCTATTTTCCTTCATGATTTTGGCTATCGGATTGATACGACACGGACTGATGCCGTTAAGCCAAATCAGTGCCGAGGTGGAACAGCGCAAGCTGCAAGATGATAGTCCTATCACAGCAGACGTACCAAAAGAGATTCAGCCTTTGGTGACCGCTTTAAACGTTTTGTTTATAAAAGTGGCAGATACCTTGGCACGTGAACAACGCTTTACCGCTGATGCTTCTCATGAGCTGCGTAGTCCACTGGCTGCGCTCAAACTACAAGCAGACTTGTTACAGCAGCAGCTATTACAACTGTCTGGCATAGAAAACGACAATCAGTTGTTTTATCACACACAAAAGATTAGCGATGGCATTGAGCGTGCGACCCATTTGGTCGATCAATTATTGGTTTTAGCCAAGATAGAGCCGCAACAGCAGTTGCCTCCTGAGCAATTAGAGCATCCAGACTGGCTGATGCTCACAGATTCTGTACTGAGTGATGTCAACCGCTTGGCTCGTGAAAAACACATTCAATTAAAACGCACCGTACACTGTGACAATCCTGCCGATATTTTGCCCATTCTTATCAATCCAGTATTATTTAAGCTATTAATCCGCAATTTACTAGACAATGCCATCCGCTATTGCCCAGAGGGCTGTCTGATTGAACTGCAGTTAGATGTTGATAATATTAAAGTGGTGGATAATGGCTTGGGTGCAGACCCAGAGCAGCTAGCGCGCCTGAGCGAACGCTTCTACCGTCCAGCAGGTCAAACCCAACTAGGTAGTGGGCTAGGACTGTCAATCGCCAATCGAATCGCCGAGCTGCACAACCTCACCTTAGCGTTTGCCAACCGCTCTCAACCAGAAACAGGCTTTGTGGTAACAGTTAAAAGTAAAAGCCCACTCTCAAAACCATTGTAAAAAAATAAATCATACTGTCTTAAGATTGAGTTAATATTCGGTGCGTATGCTACTCGTATTCCCTAATAACATTATATGGAGTACAACCTGTGAGCCTACCGCTCTTAAAACCACTATTATTAACTGTCGGTGCGACTTCCTTAGTATTCTTTGGTGGGGTTATTGCCTTAGCCGTGCAGTCTCCCGAACCTGCTAGTACTTTATCAGTAGCTGATCCCATCACTCAAAATGCTGACATCACACCTAACGCATCATCCTCATCGGTGCAGCAGTTACCTCTTGCTGCGCTTAGTCCTGCGCAAGCGACAGCACTGGCAAAACAAGACGCACCCAATGCGATATTGCAGGCCAATCCAGAGCTCATCAACTATAACGGTAAGGTCGCTTATGAAGTGCTATTAGATAATAGCGCCACTTATATTGACGCCAATTTAGGCACGGTTCTAAATCCGGTAGCGACCAATAATTATCGTGTTGAGAATTTTTATGAAGACTACGATGAAGATGATCGAGATGAGCATCATGATGACGACAGGGACGAAAATGAAAAAGTCGGCAAATACCGTGACGAGGATTACAAAAAGAGTGATCATCTAATCGCAACGAGCTACAAACACCATGAGGAGGAAGATGATTATGATGACTAATACACAATCAACGGCCCAAGCAACTCCAAAGAAACCTGCTAATAAGACGAGTAAAAAAGCTGATCCGTTCGCCTTTCTTAAAAGCAGTATCATGATTGCATCGATTGCAGGCACGATGGGTGGATGGTTATTTTTGCTCAATCAAGAGACAGACAGCCCATCTGTGAGCGCCGTCACTGTAAATACTACAGATTCTGGGAGTGGTGAGCTAGCTGCTGCATCAATACCCATTGTTGACATCACACAGCTGAGGCAGGTCAATGAAGCTGCTCCTGTAGAGGCAATAACAGTCGTCGCCCGTACGCGTTCTTCTCAATAACCAGCAAATCAATAAATAAGCAAAGATGAGTAATGATTGAGCTTATACCCTATCGCAAAAAATGGAGTCTTCTGATGAGTAAGAACACGACAAAATTGGCGACTCTGAAACTGGCGGCGATGGGTTGCCACATTCAAATAACGTTAAACATTACCAAGATTGGCACACAGCACTCGCAGGAAATAATAGATCACCAAATTTCTTTGTTAAAAAGTGAAACTCAGCAGCGTTTAGCACGCTGGGAGCATATATTTAGTCGTTTCGATGAAACCAGTGAGCTCATGAGACTTAATAATCATACCGACCAATGGAGGGAGGTAAGTGCAGAGTTGTTTGAGGTCTTAGGTCGCGCCATATATTTTGTTGTAGAAACTCAAGGTCTCATAACCCCAACCTTACTCAAACCGCTCTGGGCTGCTGGTTATAGGCAGTCATTTGAAACCTTGCCAAAAATGTCTACGCCATCTATACCCGTAATTACCTCAAACTCTGGCTCAAATGCCGCCACATACTTACAAGCTCAACCCAATGCTAACAATCCTAATCAGCAAATAGACAGTATTCAGTGTCGCCGATTGGTTGATGGTCAGCATCAGATCTACCTGCCCGCTGGAATAGCACTTGATTTGAATGGTTATGTCAAAGGCTGGTGTGCCATGCAATTAGCTGAGCAGATTAGTCGAAGTCATGACTGGCAACTCCCTTGTTTGGTAGATATGGGCGGTGATATAGCAATCGGTGTCCCAAGAAGCCAAGCCCTAGATAATGCAATAGACAGTCCAATTGTTTGGGGCGTGGCAATTGCTAAACCTTACTGTGCTAATGGCGAGCATATGCAAAACGACCAAGATGTCGCAATTCTTACTTTGAGATCTGGTGCTGTCGCCACTTCTGGGCAAGATTATCGGCGCTGGTGGCATAAAGGTCGCCCGCAGCATCATTTAATTCACCCTCATTATTCCCGTCCGGCTATCAGTGATGTCCTGACAGCAACGGTCATGGCTGCGGATACTGTAACAGCAGAGGTATACGCAAAATATTGTGTGCTCCTCGGCGTTACAGAAGCAATAACATGGCTGAACCAGCATCATATTGCGGCGCTCTTAATTGATACGAATAACAACGTGATATCGTCCATTGCTATTGAGCCAAATTTGAGTGAGCCCAACTTGGTTGCCGTCTAACGACTCACGCTCTATACGCCAGATACCAATATATTAAGTAGATGCATTCATAGGAGTATCGTCATGCATACAGACAATCTTACTCACAGCCAGGCTACTTCTAATACGTCGCTTCTTGTTCAGGTTATGTGGATTGTATTGATTTTGAGTATTGCCATCGGAGTCGGCAGCTACATGCTATTGATGTGGGGAGAGACGGTCTCACAACTACTGACCGCCACAGATAAGCATTTTTGGTATTTATCACGGGCAAGTGGTGTGATTGCTTATGCTTTATTTTGGCTGGCAGTGGTTTTTGGTTTATTACTGAGTACACGCTTAGGAAAGCATTTTAATGCGGCTAGGGTATTTGCCTTGCATCAGTATTTAAGTCTGATAGCGGTAGGCTTTGCCGCTTTTCATGCTGGTATTTTATTGGCGGATAACTATCTAAATCTGCATATATGGCAGATTTTAGTACCTTTTGGTTTCCAGACTGATCGGGTGGGCGTGGCATTGGGACAGATGGGGTTTTGGCTGTTATTTATCTGTGCATTCAGTTTCTATATTAAGAAGTATATTGGTCAATCAGTGTGGCGATGGCTACACTTTTTGACCTTTACAGCTTATATGCTTATTAGCATCCATGTGTTTATGGTGGGATCTGACAGTCGAGCATTACCGTTGCTGTTATTTTATGCAAGTAGTCAGACATTGGTTTTTGTATTGACTAGCTATAGATTATTGATGATGAAACAAGTCAAGTGACTATTTAATTGGCAATTCGATTGACCGTTCAAATGACTATGTATGGAGCGTTATAGTATCAAGCGGTATAAACTGCAGTGATATTATAAGCTACACTAGGATATACCAATCCGTGTCTATACCTTTTAAGGATTTTATGCATCATTATTCTATTCATGACGAAGCACATTTGAGCAATCGCAATCATTGGTTGAGGGCAGCAGTGCTGGGTGCGAATGATGGTTTGATTTCGACAGCCAGTTTATTGGTTGGGGTAGCGGCTGCCAGCCCAAGCAGTCAGACATTGCTGTTGACTGGCATGGCCGCGTTGACCGCAGGTGCGTTGTCGATGGCGGCTGGCGAGTATATTTCTGTCTCATCACAAGCGGATACCGAAAAGGCGGATCTCGATAAAGAGAGACATGAGCTGACGCATAATGCTGAGCGTGAGCTAATAGAGCTCACAAAAATTTATGAAGCGCGTGGACTTGAGCATGATTTGGCACATCAAGTGGCCGTAAGCTTGACTGAGCACAATGCCCTGGAGGCTCATGCTCGTGATGAGATAGGCTTAACGGATCTTAGTGAAGCGAAGCCTATTCATGCATCAGTTGCCTCTGGACTATCATTTATAGCGGGGGCGATACTACCGATCATTGGGATACTACTATTACCAGCGGAAACACTGGTTTGGTCACTGGCCTCTTTGACGATAGTAGGCTTAATGCTACTTGGGATCATCTCTGCTCGTTTGGGCGGTGCGCCTGTTGTTCCTGCTACTACTAGAGTAGTAGTTTGGGGGGTACTAGCTATGGTAGCAACCTCATTGATTGGCCGCTTATTTGGCGTGGCCATTTAACAACATACTCACTCCATGACAACCTAACTGGTTACTGTCCTTTTTTAGCGTATTGTTTGATGGTGGGTAGGTCTTTGACAATGGCATTGCCAACAATGTTGGGAAACAGTCGATTGAGCCATGCAAAAAAACGCTCGGGAAACCCCAAATGCTGATGCGCCTGCTTGGTTGATATAAAGTGAATCAACGCTTTTGCGACGGTCTTAGGCGAGTCCATTTTCACTTTCAATGCCTCATTCATGGCGACGACTGCATCTTTATTCATGGTGGTCTTGGTGGCTCTAGGCGCAAAATATCGAAACTTCACTGAGGTGTCGGCATACTCGCGGCCTAACGCTTCACTTGCGCCGCGTAAGGCAAACTTGCTAGCGCTATAAGCACTAAAACCTGGGTAGCCAATACTGCCAAAGGTTGAGCCAACACTGATTATTTGGCTCGGACTATGCTGTGCTATCAAGATAGGCAGTAGTCTTTTTATGAGCTGTAGTGGATACGCCACATTGACCAACATCATCTGTTCGATCGTATCATCACTTTGATCCGTGAGTAATGCAAAGTCATTGATACCTGCATTGAGTATGACAGTATCAATGACGTTTCCATGGCCTTGTGTCATTTCACCCAGCCCCTCTAACAGTAGCGATTGCGACGCCTGCGAGCTTAAGTCACATGTATGAGACAGAAGCGGGACATCAGGATAGTCTTTGGTCAACTCATCCACTAAATGCGTCAAGGTTTGATTGTTACGCCCGATCAAGATTACCGGTCGATTATTGGCACATAATTGCCGTGCGATCTCTTGTCCGATACCACCCGTGGCACCAATTAGTATGGTGTATTGCAGGGTAGACTGTATTAGGGCTGATTGACCATTAGGTAGTGTCATGATATCGCATCCTTGTTGAACAATTATTATTAAAGCATGGATTATTGAAGCACGGATTGTAGTGATATGCGCTGTTGCTAATCGTCTGAGTGATTAATGCCATGCTTAATTCCAAGACCCATCGCAATATACAGCTTACGCTCTGCTAAGGGCACGTCAATTTGTCGACGACCATGCATGATGCGTTTGTTGTCTAGTATCACCACATCACCATTTTGCCACGCAATTTCTTGAGTATGCACTTCACAGATTCGAGTCAGCTTGGCTATTAGCTCATCATCAACGCTTTGACTATTCGCTAGGGTGAACTTAGGTTTTTCATAGTTAAATGATGGCCCAAGTAATGTGTTTGCAAAGGCGAACTGCCCGCTTAAGTTGTCCTCTCGGATAGCAGGTACCTGTAACACGTACCGAACGCCGCCATCTGTCTGAGGCTCTACATGATGCGTTAACGTCTTGCTCGTCGTCGCAGCGATAAATTTATCTAAATCATCCAAGCTTATTTGATCAGCGGCATCTGTTCTGCCGGTCGCAGTAGCCACGTAATTTTGCCAAATTGCTTGAGGTAAATAGCGACTGATACGCATCGGCTGACTAAAAGTGGCTTTTAGCTCAGGTGATAGTGCTTGATACACAGCATATCCATCACATATCGTTGTTTGTGAGCCTTTTTTGGCGCTTAACTCACTAAAAAAGGCAATGACATCAGGTGGCATCGGCGTATTGCCATTTTCGATATGTAGTCCAATAGCATGCGCACCTGCGTCCACTTTTTGGGCTTCAGAAGTGATGTTTTGACGGGCAGGATCATAGGTTAAGGTCTGACACAGTTGACTCATCAACTGACTAAACGTGTCCACATCGTAGTGATGACCTCGAAGTAACATCCAACCATGGGTTTTTAAGGCCGTTAAAATATCAGAGGTCTTAGGTAATGATACGCTGGCAGACACTTGAGAGGTTAGTACCTCAGGAGTGTCAATTTCGATAACGTCACTTTTTATCAAATCATTTAGCATAAGAGTGGTTTGCATAATGCTGTCCTATAACGATAAGTGGTAAAAATATATGTAGGCTAACGGCTAGCTTTGATCTATTTAGGTTTGGTCTATTTATGTACTATCTAAACGGTCAACGGCATTTTTCCTACTATGTTTTATTAAAAGCTTAGTAATAGAGTCTGTTGTGCTGCTGGTGAGAGTGTCCGTTATAAGCCGAGTGCTGATTTATAAGTCTCAAGAATTTGTAGTCGTCGCAATTTACCGTTATCGGTTAATAATCCATTGTCAGTGCTGAAAGGTAGCTCGGCTAGATGCCACTGTTTGATACGAGCATAGTCAGGCAAGGTTTGGTTTACGATATTTAGTGCTTGTTTGATAGCAGATTGTAAATCACTGTTATCTGCTGATGTCGCGTTAGGGTTGGCGACTATCACCGCAGATAGATGAGGCTCACCATCTCCGAGTACCGCCACCTGATAGATAATAGGCTGCGTTGAGAGCTGCGCTTCTACCCATTCAGGCGAGATATTTCGGCCAAAACTACTAATAAGCACGTTTTTGCGTCGACCTGTGATGTATAAATAGCCGTCGTCATCTAGATGACCGATATCCCCTGTGGCAATGATGCCATGGTCTTCGTTGCTATTATCATGGTTTAGGTAGCCTTGCATCGCATTGCCCGTGACCATCACTTCGCCACTGGCTGCGATGCTGACCGATGCATGAGGCATAGGTTTGCCCACGCTGCCTGCGCGCTTTGCTTTAGGCGTATTTAGACTGACCACAGAGCCACATTCAGACAAGCCATAGCCCTCATAGACAGGCAAGTTTAAGGTGTTAGCATCTTGTAATAATTTGGGTGAAACTTTGCCGCCGCCTACTGCCATAAATCTTAAGGATGGCAAAGCAATACTAGGCGTACACTCGCCACTAGTGCTTGTGCAAATTTGGGATTTTTCATTAGCTGCCATTTGCTCGCAAATGGCTTTTAGCATTTGTGGTAATAAAATAACACTGGCGATATCATGGGTTCGTACGGTTTTTATCAGCCGCTCGGCATCAAAGGCTTGATTGGATAGCAAACCAAATTGATCAATTTGCCCTGTCACCAAAGTACGGCCCATGTATAGGCTCACGTAGACGCCTGCCACGTTTTCTAACAAAGTGGCAAAAGGCAACACGCTCAAATGACTAAATTTGCTTGTGGTCTCGGTAACTTCTGAAGTGTTAGCAGCGTCATTTTTCAAGGTGTCAGCTAGCGCACCCGATAACGACTCAACAATACGCATCAAAGTATCTTGACCCAAACATACGCCTTTTGGCATACCAGTACTGCCTGAGGTGTAAGTCACTTTGCAAAAATCGTTGGCAGTAGAGGAATTTTGAGAGGTAAGGCTAGGGTCAATGATAGTGTCAGTAAGTTGATAAAAGCTACCTTTGATATGAGTCGCCTGCTCAGACTTAATGGCTTTTGTCTCTGGTGTATCAGCGATCACCCAATGATCCATATTGTCTATGATTGGCATTGTTAAACTAGCTCCAACATATACCGTCTCTATCTGCGCATCTTGTAGTAAGTGCGCAATTTGTGATGCACTAAAGAATAAGGGGATTGGCACAACGACCGCGCCGACGGTACTCAATGCCAAATCGAGTATGATCCAATCTATATCATTATGGGTATATAAAGCGACACGCTTGCCTTGCCATATGTCTAATGTCTCATGGAGCACCGACAACGTGCGTTGAAGCTGGCCATAAGTCAGACTGATCGTTTTGTCATTGTCTATCGTCTGTATCGCCACTTGCATAGGTGACTGACGGGCATGCTCACATATCGCGGTATAAATGGGTTTCA
The DNA here is from genome assembly GCF_000511065.1 of Psychrobacter sp. TB67. Lineage (NCBI taxonomy): Bacteria > Pseudomonadati > Pseudomonadota > Gammaproteobacteria > Moraxellales > Moraxellaceae > Psychrobacter > Psychrobacter sp. TB67. The sequence continues at coordinate 2,938 of NZ_AYYA01000078.1, read as the reverse complement.
TGTTATTCTCACTGTCTTGTAGTGGTGCAGTGTTATTGGTTGATGGTAAGCTAATGAATGAGTATTAAACGGTTATCTTATTTAGCGTCAAACGAGTGGCATAATTCATCTCTAACGTTTCGTTATAGCGATAATGAGGGGCGCATACCCGCTTAGCATCTGCCACATTGATGGCGACCACCAAAGGGTTGTGCTGATAGTAATGGCCCCATGATGATACTTGCTCAGGGTCTTCTAGCGCTTCTGCAGTGGCCTTGGCAATAACATGGCTGCGAATGCCCATATGCGCCAATATATGTCGCACAGCATCGGTGCCAGTACACACTACCCAGTCTGCTTTGGTTTGGTATTCATGAGTCGTAGGATTCAGGGTAGGGGTAGATAAATAAAACACCAAAAATGCTATCATAAGCCGCGCGCTACCAGCACAACCTGATGCTAAATTGCCAATCTCAAAAATGCGCTGACGATTGACTAGCTCGCCTGCTACTCTACTGATCTCATTTTGTATTGGCGTGTTTAAATACTGCTCTAAAAATATCTTATCTTCACAGATAGGTTTTAGACCGATAGCAACGCTCGTGCCTTTAAACGCGGGCAAAGTATCATCGTCAGCGGATAACCAATCGCCATAGGATGGCATATCGGCAAAACCTGAAAACAAAATAGGCATAAAGTAGCTTAATCTAGCGTGATGGATGTACTCATATATTTGTTTGATGAATGCTTGGGCATCTTGATTTTGAGTATATGAAGTAGGCGATGTCGCTATTGGAATTTGAGTGCTGGCGCGTATATATAGGGATGAAGGTATTCCTTGCACCTCCAATATTGACATTGGCTTAACGGCTTCAATATAGAAGGTCGTATTTAGAACATTCTGCAAGGTATGAGTGCTATCAATAGATAATGACATCAGCTGTCTCCAAATGGCTAAAAGCTTTTAGCACGATTAACATCATGGAAGCATGATAAAGGAGCAACCTTAACTGAACCTTAAGGTTGTATCGTTTTTAACAATCAAACCCCGGTATTGACAAACCCCAATATTAAGCACATCAACTAAGTAAAATACCAATTAAAGAAAGGTTGCTAACACTATGCACAAACCCCAATATTAAGCACATCAACTAAGTAAAATACCAATTAAAGAAAGGTTGCTAACACTATGCACAATATAGTGTTGGCAACCTTTTTTACTTCTATAAAAATCAGTCACATCGTATATGAATTTATGATATTGATATTCTTATAACCGCACTAATGAGGTGGTTAGCATCTGACAAATCTCAAGCCAGCCTATATCTAGCTTAAAAGTAGCGAATCTATATATCTGATCAGACAATAAGATACTACTCTCGCTGTTGCCAGTCATTTTGACCTACAGGCAACCGATCAAGTAAGTCACGTCTCGATCTCCAGTCAGATATGTGTGTATCTAATAATGCTTTAAATCTATCGTTGTGCTATCGTTCCTTAAAGTGTAATAACTCATGCACGATAATATACTCTAAACCGGGAAGGGCTTTTTAGCCAATTCAAGATTAAGTAATATTCGCCATTGCTCGATATTGCAGCTACCCCATTTAGTTTTCATCTTTTGTACTTGCTAGCCACAGACAGTCCCATTGAACCGCCCCGAGATTGTCGGAGACTCAACATTCTGAGAGAATACGACAATGAAAAGACAAACCTACACTCCTGAGATTAAAGAACGCGCCGTTCGCATGCTGATCGAAGCAGAAAACGACTATCCCTCTACATGGTCAGCCATTCAAGCCATTGCCCCTAAGATTGGCTGTACGCCTGAAACCCTACGATCATGGCATAAAAAACACATCGATCAAACTATTCCTGCCTCAGTGCAAGCGCAAAGCGACAAAGAACGCATCAAAGAGCTTGAACGCGAGAATAAAGAGCTCAAGCAAGCTAATGAAATCATCAGAAAGGCTGCGGCTTTTTTCGCCCAGGCGGAGCTCGACCGCTGACTAAAATCATGATTCAATTCATCGACGACAATAAACATCTTTATGGGGTCGAGCTGATCTGTAGAGTATTACCGATTGCCCCGTCAACTTATTATCGTGCTAAAGACTTGGAGGATTGCCCTGAGAAGCGTTCCCTTCGCAGTCAGCATGACGACTTTTACATCAGTGAAATCAGACGCATCTGGACTGACAGCAAATGCCGTTATGGTGCGCGTAAAGTCTGGCAGCAGATGAAAGCTGATGGGTTAAAGGTTGCTCGTTGTACCATAGAGCGTTTAATGAGACAGCATGGCCTACAAGGTGTCTGGCGCGGTAAGGGTAAAATAACAACTCACAGCCGTGATGATCAAAAGCGTGCTGATGACTTGGTTAATCGTAACTTTAGCGCTCATCGCCCTAACCAGCTCTGGGTGGCAGACTTTACCTATATCAAGACGATAAGCGGCTGGGCGAATACCGCTTTTGTTATTGATGTGTTTGCTCGCGCTATCGTCGGCTGGAAAGTATCTAATCGTATGAATACCGATATGGTAATGGCAGCATTAAATCAAGCGATAACAGATAGAAACAATCCCAAAGATGTGATTCATCACAGTGATCGAGGGGTTCAGTACTTATCTATTCGCTATACCGATAAGATGACGGACTGCGGCGTGATTGCTTCTGTTGGTACAACAGGTGATTCATACGACAATGCACTGGCTGAAACGGTCAATGGACTCTATAAATCTGAAGTAATTGACTATTTAAAGCAGAACTGGACTGGTGTGAACGATGTTGAACTGGCAACCCTTGAGTGGGTGGACTGGTTTAATAAAACCCGTTTACATGGCACGATTGGATATGTGTCACCCTTTGAGTTTGAAAAGCGGTATTATGATAATTTAACCCTGTCAGGCATCGCTGCCTGACTCAAGTAAATCACTCTCCGATAAAGTCGGGGCGGTTCA
>NZ_AYYA01000077.1:0-55266 GCF_000511065.1 Psychrobacter sp. TB67 | reverse complement strand
ATACGACCACGAGTCTCAGCAGTTAAACGCTGCCGATAAGGCTTGGCTTTACGTCTGAGACACTGCCATAACCTGCCGCCCTTACGCTTGTTTGTCCATATATAGCGATAAATGCTCATATGACTGAGTCCACCATGAACACCTGCTATTTGCTGGGGACTCCAGTTCTCTTTAAGCTTGTCTGTGACCCAGTCCCATACGTCAGCGATGATGCTGAGCGCATTGTTTGATCGTCTTGCACAAGCTTTCTTATGAGCGTTATTGACTCGGTAACCGCGCAGGCTTTTATTGCGTCTGATTTCTCTTAATATGGTACTGGGACTTCTGTTTAACGCCCGCGCTATAAAATTAATACTATGTTCTGCCCCTATAAGGGCATAAATCTGGTATCGTTCCCCTAGGCTTAGATGCGTATAGTTCATGGTTGCAATCTCACTTTGGTCGGTGGATAAAAACTTTGATGCTAGCGCATCTAGGTCTTTTTTTCACCTCACATTTGGTATTGCACTTCATGTGTTAATCTAAGTAATGAAGAATCAATTGATTGTCCATTTTAACTTTTATTTCAACTATCTACATTTAAAATCACACCAAAAAAAAGCCAGCCACCTAAGTGACTGACTTCTTTAATAAAATTTGGTGGAGATGGCGGGAGTTGAACCCGCGTCCGCCAGCATTACGCTCATGAATCTACATGTTTAGTTTCTGTCTTTGGTTTTAATCCGCACCGATCCGACAGTCAGGATGGATTGGACGATTCTCTACTTTTGAACCCAAGCGATTGAGACAATCACTTGTGGCGAGCCTACATGCGGACGCTTCAACTTAGTTGACCAACTGTAGGTGATCAGCAGCTAAGTAAACAGGTTTAAACCATGTAAACAGGGTTTAAGCTGCTAGAGCGTAATTTTCGTCGTTTGCGACTATAACAATATATGTTTGATTAACGAGAGGACATATACTCTCGACATGCATCATTGAGTTTCATTACCAGCGTCGAAGCCAGAACATCCCCAATAAGGTCGTCTATTATATAGGACTTATACGTCGACTTTCAACCTATATAATATCTGTATTACATTACGTTACAGCTGAACTCTCTAAGCCAGCACTTTGTTGAGCCATTTACCGATATTTTGAATCTGCGGTATGCAAACTTGATGTGCCATCGGATAAGTATGATAAGCAACATTATAGCCTTTAGCGGATAATAACTGCTGCGCCTGCTCGCCCAAAATTACAGGAACAACTGGATCATGCGTACCATGCTCAATCAATACTGGCATATCTTTATTAGCAGCGCTATAGCTAATATTATCATTAGTCGCTAGATAAGTAGAGAGTGTCATCAAGCCAGCTAAACGCTGCGGGTAGCCAAGTGCCACATGATATGCCACTGCTCCACCTTGCGAAAATCCTGCGATTACAATGTGTTCAGGCTTAACACCACGCTCTATCTCACGGCTGATCAAATCACGGATTTGCTGCGCAGACTCTTCAATCTGAGCGACATCGACTTTACGCTCTAGGCTCATCTCTAAGATGTCGTACCATGCTGGCATGACCATACCACCATTCACCGTCACTGGGCGCTTTGGTGCATGTGGAAAAATAAAACGCACTGCCATATCATCCGCTAAACCGAGCTGTGGTACCACTGGCTCAAAATCATGACCACTCGCGCCCAAACCATGCAGCCAAATAACAGCGCGGTCTATGGTTTTTTGGCTGGGATTATGCTCAACGATAACGCACTCTAGATATTCACTCATCATTTATCCTTAATAATATTCAAAAATTTAAATAGGGTTAAAGTTACAAAATAGGTTCGGTTGTCATCATTCCTTAAACATAACTCGGTACTTTGAGTGCTAGTTAAATGACAATAAAAGTTATTCTTATTATTTTGCACTTTTTATGGAGACAGTTTACATGACAATTTCGGATAATTCAGTGCTTAAACGCAATCAGCTTAAGAAAGTGCCACTTAAAAAAATCGGTCAAATAAATCTTACTTTGCCGTTAGTAATTGTTAGTACCCTACTGCTAATAGGCTGCGAGGAAGATGACGACTTTTCGACTGCAGTGCCACCTACACCGCCTACTACTGAGCCGACCCAATCCGTCGCATACACTTACGGGGTTCGACCCTTTTACTTGGTCAATGATATGGATGAGGGCCCGCTCAAAGACGAGTTGCTGGCATGTAAAACGCAAATACCCAGCAAGACAGACTTCTCTATTTCTCATCGCGGCGCACCACTACAGTTCCCTGAGCATACTTATGACGGCTATGTTGCCTCGGCGCAAATGGGCGCAGGCATATCGGAGTGTGATGTTGCCTTTACCAAAGATGGCGAGTTGGTATGTCGCCACGCGCAAAACGACTTACATACCACCACCAACATTCTCGCGACCACACTGGCTGACCAATGTACCGTACCACCAATAGTGGACGCCAATGGCATACTGACCAATGCGGCGGATATTGAATGCCGAACCTCAGATATTAGCGCGAGTGAATTCAAAAGCCTCAAAGGGAAAATGGACGCTGCGAACCCTCAAGCGATTAGTATTAGTGGGTATATGAATGCAACAGCACCGTGGCGAACGGATTTGTATTCACAAAATGGTGAGTTATTGACTTTAAAAGAGCACATTACACTTGCCAGCAGCTTGGGCATGAAGCATACGCCTGAGCTGAAAGCCCCAGTCGTTACTATGCCGTTCAACGGTTATAGTTTGGATGCTTATCGTCAACAGTTAATTGACACTTATAAGAATGCAGGCGTGTCCGCTAGTGAGGTGTACCCGCAGTCCTTTAATATTGAAGATATCGAATACTGGCTTAACAACGAGCCCCTCTTTGCTGCCAATGCCGTCTACTTAATTGATGACAGTAATGAAACTGCTGCAGGCAAGACTTTTGACAAAAATGACCCGACCACGTGGAAGCATTCATTAGCCGATATCAAAGCTCGCGGTGTCAATACTATCGCACCGGCATCGTGGCTATTGGTCACTACCAATGGCAAGGGTAAAATGATGCCTTCTGCATACGCAACACAAGCCCAAGCCAACGGGCTGAATATTCTCGCCTGGTCACTCGAACGCTCAGGGCCACTTGCAGGTGGCGGCGACTGGTATTATAGTGGTCTGGGCGATGCCATTAATAATGATGGCGATATGATGAACTATATCGATGTACTGGCACAAGACGTTGGTGTCAAAGGCATCTTCTCAGATTGGCCCGCGACCGTCAGCTATTATGCCAATTGTAAAGGCCTGACATAGTCGTTATGAGGTCAAAACATCTCGGTAAATATATTTAGTAAAAAGGCCAACTTAGCTGAGACTAAGTTGGCCTTTTTTGGTTAACTCTGTCAAATAAATTTTTAAGTATCTCTCTCTAAAAAGTAAGATAGATTCAATTTAAAAACGATACAATTTTACTAGGCTACTGGAATGAATTTTTTGCAGCCTCTGTCACGCTGGCGAACAGCACGCAAGAAAAATTTATACCAGTAGCACGTTGATATAGTGACGCTCTTTTATTGTGAATAGACTATAGTGTCAGTAAGGTTCAATGTCCTACCATTATCTTACTTACTATTACTTGCCTCAGCTTTTCCATCAATTTTTCACAGCGATTGATGAGTGCTAGCAAAATGTAGCACTACTTTTATGCTACGATAATTTAATGGATTGATACTGACTGTATGACGCCTTATCAACATTTTTTAATCTTTGTAAATATAGCTGTGACTAACGCTACAGTCAAAAAACTTAGAATGACTACAGTGCTATTGGGATAAATTTTGCGCAGCCTCTGCGTATGCAGCACGCCAGAAAAACTTATCCCAATAGCACACTAATACAGCTGTACTAGCTTTACTATTCATCGACTATACTTTAGCTTAATTTTTTTATAAAACGATATAACGCTTATGACTCATATTTTATTGGTAGAAGATGATCCCGCTATTGCTATGTCGCTTAAAGTGACTTGCAAGCGTGAAGGCTGGCAAATCACTTGGTTAGATAATGCCAGCAGCGTACTACCGTTGCTACGTAGCGAAAAAGCGCAAGATTTATCAGCGATTATCTTAGACGTAGGGTTGCCAGACGGTGATGGTTTAAGCCTATGCCAGCAGATACGTCATGCGCCTGATGTAGGAACGCTCAAGGATGTGCCTGTGGTATTTTTGACTGCACGTAGTGATGAGGTCGATCGTATCTTAGGTTTAGAGATGGGCGGTGATGACTATTGTGCCAAACCCTTTAGCCCTAGAGAGTTGGTCGCCCGCCTAAAAGCGATTTGGCGACGTGAGCAATTACTTTATGAGCAGGCTGCCAATAACCATACAGAAACAGCAAATAATAGCGCCGACCACGCTTTATCTAACAATACTTCACTAAGCAATGGCTCTTCTAATAACATGTCGGGGCAAGCGCTGACGTTTGAGTGTCAGTCTGGTATCTGGCATTATCAACCGCTCAATTACTCGCTACTGTGGCAAGAGCAAAAGCTTGAACTGAGTAACACTGAACGCAAAATCTTATTGACCTTATTAAAAGCGCCCAATCAAGTATTTAGCCGTGAACAGCTACTCAATGCTGTCAGTGATTATCCTGACCATCGCTTGGCACGGACGATTGACAGTCATGTCAAATCCATTCGTAAGCAGCTGGCAAGCGTCGATTCTAGCATTGAAGTCATTCATACCCATCGTGGTCTTGGCTATGCGTTATGTCCAGCTTAGGCTTTGATATTATTCCTTCGATACTAAATGGTATATTCATATACTTAAAGTGATCTTGCCTAGCACCAATAGTAGTTTTAAAAATATGACTCATAAAACCAATAATAGTGCTAATACCAGCCAAAGTAATTGGTATGCAAAACTGCACCCCATTGGCACGGCACAACAAACGGCTGACCCAAAAAAACTGCTGAATTTAAGTATCTTTTTTAGGATTTGGTTGGCAGTGGCTTTAGTGCTGATTATTTGCGGCATCGTCGTGTTTACTCAGCTTTTTAGCTACGTCAAGCCGACCGTGCAGCAAGTGATTGAGGACACGCTCTTAGACACCAGTAAACTACTAGCAGCCAGCCTACAGCAACCACTGCAATCAAAAGAGCTGTACGATGAGGATTATCAAAGCCAACTTGATACTGCATTTATTAATACCTTAGCAAACAACAATATAACCCGCCCAGACATCAAGTATGATGAAAAAACCTATAGTAGCTTTCGAGTCTATGTCACAGACAAGCAAGGCACGGTCATCTATGATTCATTCCGCACGCCTGACAATGCTGAAGGACAGGACTATAGCCGCTGGAATGACGTCTATCTCACCTTAAAAGGCCAATACGGCGCGAGAAGTACGACACGAGATCACAATCAGCGCGATGGTACGGTCATGTATGTGGCGCAGCCAATCAAGGATGAGGCAAGCAATATAATTGGCGTCGTTAGCGTCGGTAAGCCAGTCGCGAGCGTGCTGCCTTACTTGGACAATACTCGTCGGCGTATGCTGATTACTGCCTTGCTCATTAGTATTGTCGCTCTTATTTTAGCTGGGCTCGTGGCATGGTGGCTTAAACAAAGCATCAGCCTTGTGACCCAATATACCAAGGCGCTGGCAGAAGACACCAAAAAGCCCTATTTTTACTTAGGTCATGAGCTCAATAGCTTGACCGATACCATTGAAACCATGAAGCATCGCTTAGAGAATAGAGGCTATGTCAACGACTATGTGCATACGTTGACCCACGAGCTAAAAAGCCCGTTGACGGCCATTCGTGCCAGTAGCGAGCTGCTAGAGGACGACGGCTTGGATGAAGACGATCGGCAGATGCTTATCCAAACCGTTGGTGAACAAAGTATAAAAATGCAGCAATTAATCGATAGGCTACTGTTACTCGCTAAGATTGAACAACCGACCTTTAAACTGAATCAACAACTTACTCCCTTATTACCGTTGATGCAGAGCCTTGCAAAAGACAATACCGCGAAGTTGCAACAGCAGCACCTAGCCCCTATTCATATCTATGCAGATGATAAAGTGGTTAGTGAATCATCACCTTTAAACGCAGATATATCCGCTCATATTAACGTTTTTGCCGATCAATTTTGGTTGGTACAAGTGCTGCAAAACGTATTGGACAACGCCATTCATTTTGCTGAAAGCACAATTAATATTTATATTCATCGCTCAGCACAAAGCGTCAAAATTGATATATTTAACGATGGTCAGTTATTGCCAGATTACGCGGTGACTAAAGCGTTTGACCGCTATTTTAGCTTGTCTCATCACGGTCATGTGCATCACGACCACTCACATAACAGCCACTCACATAACAGCCACGCTACTCATAGCGTTACCCAAAAAGATAATGAATTAGAACCATCTAACGCGTCCAAGTCTACGCCCAAAAAAGGCACAGGATTGGGCTTAACCTTGGTAAAACAAGTTATTGAACATCACGGCGGTCAGGTCGCTATTAGCAATATTAACCCCAGTAGTGAGGAGGAATCCTCTGTTATCAAGCATCGTTCTGGAGTAATGGTCAGTATCACCCTACCCTTGGCTCAAGAATAAAAATTTATGACAATTCATTAAACTTCCATCATTCCTACACAGGTTTTCTATCTCTTTATTTTATGATGCTGTTATTCAAATTCTTCATCAACAATAAAAGTAGAAACACTATGAAAAACCTTATTAATCAAACCCAAGTTCTAGAAAACTTTTTAGGCGGTAGTCGTCATTTTTGCCTACAAGCGCTGTCATGCGAAGGTATTGATAGTATTGATTTTGGGCATTGGCTAGCCATTCCTAGTCAGCAATTACTTCTGGTGTTTCGTCATCAGCAATGTGTGGCGGTTAATGATTATCCATTGCTTGCTTAAATCACTAAGTGCCCAATATGATTAACATGTCATCACTAAACAAACCACTAAAAGTATTACTACTATTTCTTGTAGTATGGTTTATTTACAGCGAATTTTTTGCTACTCACATTAAATCAATCAATAAAACAAACTATGATATTTACTCAGTAAAAGGCGAGTATCTTGCTAAAAGCACAGACGTAAGCTCAGGAGAGATAGATAAACAACAAAGGTTAGTTATCACACCTAAAAGTGAGGAGCAGTATTCAATTCGTTTTAGCGCGCAAACAGCAAATCACCCAATAGACATCTCAATAGGTTGGGATACGCGCGTATATGATAATAATGGCGACCGTATCTCAATGATAGACAGTCAAGGTAGCTCCTTCATATTTTCAGAAGATGGCTTTTGCGACTACGACATCATTATTCATGAGCAATACGCCGAAGCTAAAGGATCTAACAAGAATTTTTGTTATAAAAGAATACTCTTACATTACGCTAAAAATATCATTGTCACAGAAGGGTAAATAGCTTCAAGATATAAAAGCTAAGTGGTAAAGTGCATTACGGTTAGATCGCTAAATAGCTTATAAGTTCTAAAATAGAAAAGTCTTTTACCTTATCAATGAAATCCATCAACAGGGAAAAGACTTTTCTTGAATAATTAGCGAAATCAAACCACTAAGTAATCGATTCTACTGGTGGCTTTACATCCGCATTTTGACCGCGATGGCGCAGATAGTGATCTAGCAAAACAATGGCTAGCATAGCTTCTGCAATCGGCGTGGCACGGACACCCACGCAAGGGTCATGACGACCTTTGGTTAGCATCTCAATTGCTTCACCCTCTGTATTGATGCTCTTGCCAGCGGTAGTAATACTAGAAGTTGGCTTGAGCGCGATACTGACCCGAATATTTTGACCCGATGAGATACCGCCCAAAATACCACCAGCATGATTGGCAGTAAAGCCGTCCGGCGTCAGCTCATCACGAGAGCGATGACCAAACTGCCCTGCGACCGCCATACCATCACCAACCTCAACGCCTTTGACAGCATTAATACTCATCATTGCATGAGCAATGTCTGCATCGAGGCGATCAAATACTGGCTCACCTAAACCGACTGGAACACCGCTAGCAATAATCTCTAGACGGGCACCGCAGCTGGTGCCTTCTCGGCGCAAGCTATCTATCAAGGTTTCAAAACGACTGACGGCATCAGCATCCGCACAAAAGAACGGGTTGCTATTGACAAAGTCCCAATCGATTTGCTCGGGGTTGGTGACCTGACTGTATTCATTACCAATCTGCGTCACATGGCCATGAATTTGTACGCCCAAGCGATCTTGCAGATACTTCTTAGCGATAGCGCCCGCCGCCACGCGCATTGCAGTCTCACGCGCCGAAGAGCGACCGCCACCGCGATAATCACGAAAACCATACTTCATACTATAAGTATAATCGGCATGACCGGGACGGAAGGTGTCTTTGATTTCGCTATAGTCTTTGGATTTTTGATTGGTATTACGAATCAGCAGACCGATAGAAGTACCTGTGGTTTTGCCTTCAAATACACCAGAGATGATCTCAACTTCGTCAGACTCGCGGCGCTGGGTCGAGTACTTAGACGTGCCCGGCTTTCGGCGATCCAAATCAATCTGCAAATCTTCTGCGGATAATGCTAAACCCGGTGGCACGCCATCAACGATTGCCATGAGACCGGCACCATGCGACTCACCGCAGGTGGTGACCGTAAAAACTTGCCCGATACTATTGCCTGCCATATTTATCCTTAAACAAGTAAACGTAACTTATGCTTCTTTGATCAATCGTTTGTAATTTTTGACTGCTAATTTATACTTATTTATGACTGTCTAACATCTGCACAAAAGGAGCGAACAGCTGACGATGTGCCATTAGCTCATCATAAGTAATCGCAAACACCCCATGACCACCATGAGCGAACTTTAACCAGTCAAACTGAATCTCAGGATAGGCTTGCTTTAACGCCCACTCACTATCACCCACTTCACAGACCAGTAAGCCTTCTGGACTGAGATAGTCTGGCGCTTCAAAAAGAATGCGGTGTACCAAGTCCAGTCCATCTTGACCTGCTGCTAGCGCATGCTCAGGCTCGTATAAAAACTCTGGTGGCAAGTCTGCCATGATAGCAGCATCGACATACGGCGGATTGGTAACGATCAGCTCGTATTGATTTTCAGCAGGAATCTTGGCAAACAGATCCGACTCAATCACATTCACTTGATGGCCAAGATCATGATGATCGACATTGACCATCGCCACTTCAAGCGCGCCTTTATCAATATCTACAGCATCGACCAAGGCATCGACGAAGCGCGTCGCCAAGGCAATAGCAATACAGCCAGAGCCGGTGCATAAGTCTAAAACACGCTCAGGCTGTGATAGCTGCTTGACATCCAAACCATGATCATAGAAGGCAGTAGCCTTATCATTGACCGTCATACCCAGTGGCTTCGCCAGCTCATTGACATCAAAATACGGATGGAACTGTTGACGTATTAATTCTGCTACAGGCGAGCGCGGAATGAGCACGCGCTCATCAACATAAAAAGGCAAATCACAGAAGTAGGATAAATTGATCAAGTAGCTTAAAGGCTTACGCTCCGCGATACGCTCTTCTAACAGGCTCAATACCAATTGCTTCTCTGACGTGGTCAGCCGGCAGTCTAGAATCTGCTCATTCGCGGACCAATCTAACGACAACGAGTGCAATACAATCGCTGATGCTTCAGCAAACTCATCTGTCGTGCCTTGAGCCACGACCACATCATAGTTACGAAGTTGAGTGACCGAAAAACGTATAAAATCACGAATACTAACCAGTTGCTCGCGCGCTTCTTCGAGCTCTGCATGCAAGTTGGCAAATTCATCGTGCTCACCGAGAAGGCCTGTCTTCAAATCGTACTCCATCTCACCGTCCAAGCCCTTAGGCTCAGTCTCATTGAAGTATTGGTTTTGAAACTCTTCTGCGCTCATTGTTTGGTCTTCTGACATATCGCACCTTGCTGATTACATGTTCACTGACTACATGCGGATGGGTTAAATCGCTCTCTATAAAAAGCCGACTTATTAAATAATAATCTAGCCCTACATTATAGACGCAAACACTAGGTTGCGCCAATCACTGTGTTTTTTAGTTTACTAAAAACAGAAAAACACTGAGTGTATTGAGTTAGGCCATGTTCTCATGTTAAAAATGGTCATAAAAATGAGATAAATTGCCGTCAAACGAGGAAAATAGCACAAATAATATCGAGATATTAATCAGCTGTTTGACGACGTTTGGCAAAGTTTAGCCATTTTTAGCCCATTTAAATACAAGCGCTTGGATTGAAGACACGCCCTAGAATCTAGCAAAAATCCATACACACCATGGCTAAATTATTGCCCAACTGTAGTGAATACGTCAGCAGTTGACGTTTAGTACTATATAGGTATAAAAATATGTGTCAAAAGTTTGCGAAGCGTCTCAATTATGCGCATAATAGCCGCATTAGTAGCAACCACAAGTAACTTAAATATGATGAAAATAAAGCCTCTTATTACCGCCATATCTATCGTAGTCGTTAGTGCCAGCGTGAGTGCGCTTGCCGCCACCGCTGATAATACTCGCTCATTGCCAGTACGCACATCCGACTCCATGCCTAGCCTCGCTAAGAAAGTGAGCCTTGATGTGCAAGAGAATCGTAGCCGCTCAGTCGATGGTCGCGCTCCCGCCACTACTGCTAAGCCAGCTGACCGCATGACGCAATTGATTGATTCAAAGCAAGGCCAAAAGCCGATGGCAGCCGCTCAATCGAGCACTGCTGATAATATGAGCGCAGAAGAGCTGACTCGTAAAGATGAGCAATCTGACAGCACTGATGATATTAGTGAAGGTCAAGCCGTTGCCGCCCCTAGCGACGTCTCGTCTATTGACTCCTCTGACCCTTTGTCTTTTGAGTTACCTGAAAGCGAAAAGCGTCAAGATTTTAGCGATGACCCTACCATCAAAAACATCGAAGACAAAGATGGTAAAAGATACACCACGCTAAACTTGTCCAACTATGCCAAACAAGTCAATGATGCCGTCTGGTCACCAAGCATGAAGGTCAACTCAGCGATGACTATTAAAATGCAGGCATTACTCGATTGGAACCATGCTTCACCGGGTCCTATCGATGGCGGCTGGGGTATGAACAGTAAAAAAGCCTTGATCAACTTTCAAACCATGAAAGGCTTGCCAGCAACCGGCAAAATGGATCAAAAAACATGGAATGCCTTAATCAAAAACATTCCTGCCAATAAGCCCGTGTTAGTGACTTACACACTGACTGAAGATGATCTCAAAACCAACTTCGCGCCTACCCCTGCTGGCTCAGAAGCGAAGTCGAAAATGAAAGGTTTGTATTATCAAGATATCAAAGAGATGCTGGGCGAACGCTTCCACATGGACGTACGCTACTTAGATAAGCTAAATAAAAATAAAGCTTACCAAGCTGGCGAAACCATTACAGTCCTTAACACCCGTGGACCGCTGAATCAGCGCATCAACCGCGTTGTCGCCAATAAAGCAGACAAAACATTGTACGCCTACAATGATGACAAATTGGTCGCCACCTACCCAACGACTATTGGTAGCGATGCCACACCGTCTCCACAGGGTACTTTCAAAATTATCAACAAGGTAAAAATGCCTTGGTATAAAGCGACTGTCGGTGACGGTGCTCAGAAAAAGGTTCATATGCTGCCACCAGGACCGAACAACCCTGTCGGTGTTGTATGGATGGGCTTGTCTAAACCGTCTTATGGTTTGCATGGCTCGCCAAAACCTGAAGGTATCAGCCGTCAAGCATCAGCAGGTTGTGTACGTTTGACTAACTGGGATGTACTAGAGGTGTATGCCAACATTGAGAATGGCGCAACCGTTGTCCTAAAATAGTTTAGTTTAACAAAATGCTCAATGAAAAAAAGACCCTGTTAAGAGGGTCTTTTTTTATGACTGAGTTTCACTCAATTTTTAGATACTTACTATCAGAGAGCAGCAAAACAGCTTCCTAAAGCAGCGTCTTATTGGCGCTTTTCTTATGATACATCCACGCTTACTCTACAAAGTAAGCTTTCCGTATTTAACGTGCCAATGTAAAGTAACGGTATAAAATAACGATGTAAAGCACTCGCTTAGAGCATCAATTTAAAATATAACCCGTAAAGTAAAAATTGCCCACTGCCCTATGACTTATACTTTATAGCCTTCCTCATTACCAGTGATGCTGCCTACTTTTTTGGTAAAGTACAATCCTGCAGGAATAGAGATCAAGATACCTGCGGCTACTGCCATTTGGATATGTGGAATCTGATTAAACCCTGTAACCAAGGCGCCAATCATGAATACGCCAATGGTGACGGTTGCTGCTATGGAGTAGATGACAGAAAATAATGGCCAGTTCATAATTTATTCCTCATTTTTGTTGTGGGTATACTCCCTTTATACACTAAATCCACAAAGAAAGTAAGTATTTCCTATAAACCTGCGAGCCAGCTATAGTAAGTGACTAAGCATAAAAACCCTGTTAAAGTTAAGGTTTTTATTGTTATTAGTTAATGATGCATAATTTTACTATTTTAAGTATTACTACTTAATGACACTGCGCTCTATTTAGTCGTAAAAAACCCATACGTTGTCCTCGTTTTATCATTACAATAATGTCTTTCTTTTACTTTTTAAGAAAGCCATCTGCCATGACCTCATCTGAAAACAAACTCTCTAATGATTCTTCAGTTATAAAAAATGCTTCAAGCACAGCCATTTATCCAGACAAAAAAACGGCGCTAACTGACGCAGATGGTAGCTCTGTACTAGATAGCACTGTCGAACATACTCAGCCTTCAAAAAGCTCAGAGACTCGTGATGACAATGACTGCGGCGAGGATATGGCTTGTGCGCAGCCGCCTGAAACAACGATAGCGATAAAGTCCATTGGTGCTGACGAGGTAGTGGCAACGTTAGAAACCGCCAAGCCCAACAATGAGTCTGAAATAACTAAACTTGAAATCACTGGGCTTGAGACACCACTATCCAATGAGTCGTTAAAATCGACAACAGCGCCCAATCATCAAAATCTAGAAAATGTATCAGCAGAACATGCTCAAGCAGAAGAAGATAACGCTTCCGAGCAAACGTCTCAAGAAGATGCTGACGCTGAGGTAACGGTAGAGGGTATTGCCCCCGCTGATGTACAGGGCACTTATCCTATCTCTGATAACCCTCAGCAAGAAAGCAAAGCAAATAGTGACAACACAAAACCGTCCTCAATTGATAAACAGCCAGACACGCCTAAAAATAATGACACTATCGTAAAAAATACTGTGAAAGATAAAGTCGATAATCAGGAAGAACTAGAAGACGAGATTAAAGAAAAAAAGGAAGCCAAACTGGAGTCTTATAAGCAGTTTGTTGCTGAGCAATTCAGCAACCAAAAGGTAGACTATCCAGAAGTACGAGTCAGAATCGAGGCCAACGCTCTGCCTAGCAAAATGTATTTTATTATGAATATACTTTCTGCCATCATCGCCAGTTATGGGTTGGTAACCAATTCAGCTGCCGTGGTCATTGGCGCCATGTTGGTTGCCATGATGTTAGGTCCCATTACTGGCATAGCATTAGCGATTATTGATCATCGTATGCCATTGCTACGTAAATCACTGATTACGGTTATCGTCGGCGTATCATTGGTCGTACTGGTCGGCTTCGTCGTCGGTTGGCTGCACAAAGATCAGCCATTAACGACAGAGATACTATCGCGCACTCAGCCGACCTCGATGGATTTGATGATTGCCTTAGCAGGTGGTACTGCTGGTGCTTATGCGATGGTATCACCGCACCTATCAGTGGCAGTGGTCGGCGTAGCAGTAGCAACCGCTTTGGTGCCGCCACTGGCTGCCAGTGGTATTTTATTTGCCAATGGCGAGATTCAGCTAGGCTTTGGCGCCTTACTGTTAGCTGTTACCAACATTATTGCCATCCAATTTACCAATGCGCTTGTATTATGGCTTTTAGGCTTTCGTCGTTTGGTCAAGGACGACTACAAATCAAACACCTACCTGACTTTTTTGCAACGTAATGCAGTGACCCTATTGTTGTTAGCAGGGTTGGGCACTTATTTAACTATTAATCTACAAACCAACGCCAAGCAGCAAGTCTTTGAAAGCAGCGTCAAAGAAGCCATCAACAGCTACTTTATTGATAAGGGTAACGTACTGACCAATACTCAGTTTGATACCTCGAAAGAAAATAAAGTCGTACGTGCGGTCATTCGCGGAGAGACGACGCCTACCTCATACGATGTACGACAAATCGAAACTGTCATTACCCAAGATATGGCAGAGAATTTCCCTGAGTATTTACCCATTAAGCTACAGCTGCGCTACTTGCCAGTACAAGTCATTGAGTCCAATCCATTGATACAAGACAAACTCGACAAGACCGATGCGGCGATTTTGACCAATTAGCTTTTATGCGCTACCAAAACCATCGACTATTTAGAGACGCAGAATAACCTAGCAGTTGTAACTCTTGTACCAAGAGCTTGGGCGTTTGTGCTAAAATCGCTTGCAAAATTATTTTACTTTATCTATTCAATTCTATCCGTCAGTAAGGAGCCGCTGTGAGCCAGCCATTTCGCTCAGCCGATATTCGTCAAGCTTTTATCGATTTTTTTATAAGCAAGCAGCATACCCCTGTTTCTTCATCTAGCCTAATTCCGCACAATGACCCGACATTGCTATTTACCAATGCCGGTATGAATCAGTTTAAAGAAACGTTTTTGGGCATGGAGCCGCGTGATTATACCCGTGCAGTAACCTCGCAAAAATGCGTAAGAGCGGGCGGCAAGCATAATGATTTGGACAATGTTGGCTATACGGCGCGTCATCACACCTTCTTTGAGATGCTGGGCAACTTCTCCTTTGGCGATTATTTTAAGCAAGCGGGTATCGAGTACATTTGGGAATTTTTGACATCCGATGAATGGTTGGCTATCGATAAAGATCGTCTATATGTGACCATTTATGAGACTGACGACGAAGCCTTTGATATTTGGCATAAAGACATCGGTATTCCTAGCGAGCGTATTATCCGTATTGGTGATAATAAAGGCGCGCCTTACGCATCAGATAACTTTTGGACGATGGGCGATACTGGCCCTTGTGGCCCTTGTACCGAAGTGTTTTATGACCATGGCGCAGACATTGAAGGCGGTTTGCCGGGTACACCCGAAGAAGATGGCGACCGCTATATCGAGATTTGGAACTGTGTCTTTATGCAGTTTAACCGTCAAAAAGACGGCACCATGTTGCCACTACCTGCTCCTAGTGTCGATACTGGCATGGGGCTTGAGCGTATCAGCGCTATCATGCAAGGTGTGCATGGCAACTACGAAATCGATTTATTTGTGCACTTGATGGATGCCGCTGCTGAGATTTTAGACATTGAAAATCAGCAGCAGTCGTCGCTAAAAGTCATCGCTGATCATATTCGCGCTGTTTCATTTTTGATTGCTGATGGTGTCACGCCAAGTAATGAGGGTCGTGGCTATGTGCTGCGCCGCGTCATTCGCCGTGCCGTACGTCATGGTAATAAGTTGGGCGCTGATAGTGATTTCTTTTATAAGATGGTCGCGCCACTGGTCGCTGAAATGGGCACTGCCTATCCAGAGCTAAAAGACAAACAAAGCGTCATCGAAAACGCCATTCAAAAAGAAGAAGCGCAGTTTGCCAAGACATTGGCACAGGGTTTACGCTTGCTTGCCAGCGAACTTGAAGGCTTACAAGACGGCGATACCCTCTCTGGCGAAGCCGCCTTTAAACTTTATGATACTTATGGCTTTCCGCTTGATTTGACCGCCGATATCACTCGTGAACGCGGTATTGTAATCGACGAAGCGGAGTTTGATGAGCACATGCAAGCACAACGTGAACGCGCCCGTGATGCTGGCAAATTCGATGTTGATTATAGCAGTGTCATTCAAGTAGACAACCCAACGACATTCATCGGCTATGAGCAACTTGAAGAAAATGGCGTGACTGTTAATGCCCTTTATCAAGATGGCAATCCTGTCGATAGCTTAAGCGAAGGTATGGAAGGCGTTATCGTCCTTGACCGTACGCCGTTTTATGCTGAAGGTGGTGGTCAAGTCGGTGAGTTGGGTGAAATTCGTAGCGCATCTGGTGTTTTTGAAGTGCAAGATACCAAAAAATCCGGGCAAGCCATTATTCATCATGGCGTCGTGACCATGGGTGATATCAGCACTAAGCAAACAGCTGACGCCCAAGTTTTATCTAGTATCCGTGCTGCTAGTGCCAAAAACCATTCGGCCACTCACTTATTGCATGCCGCATTAAGAGAGGTATTGGGTGATGAAGTCACACAAAAAGGCTCGCTGGTCTCAAGCGACGTGCTACGTTTTGACTTCTCCTATGATAAGCCCGTCACTGCTGCCGAGATTACACGTGTAGAACGTCTCGTTAATGAGCAAATCCAAGCCAATACCCCAGCCCGTATCGAGCATATGTCTATCGATGAAGCGATGAAGCAAGGTGCCATGGCACTGTTTGGTGAGAAGTATGGCAATGACGTTCGCGTGCTTACTATGGGCACCGACAGCATTGTCGATGGTCAGCGTCAGCCCTTCTCTATTGAGCTGTGTGGTGGTCTTCACGTGCAGCGTACGGGCGACATTGGTGTCTTTAAAATTACTAGCGAATCAGGTATTGCCGCAGGTATCCGCCGTATTGAAGCCGTCACAGGTATGAATGCCATAAAAAACATTCAGCAAAGTGAGCAACAACTCAGCGAGCTTGCCAGTCAGCTAAAAGTAAAACGCCCTGAAGTGGCACAGCGTGTCCGTACTATGGCGGATAAGCAGCGCGACCTAGAGAAGCAGTTAGAGCGTTTAGAACAGAAAATGGCCAGTGCGCAAGCCGCTAACTTGCTTGATGATGTGCAGACTATCGCCGGTACGCCAGTTCTTATCAGCACCTTAGGCGGTGTGGATGGCAAATCAATCCGTACGCTGATGGATGATATCAAATCCAAACTGCCTGATAGCGTGATTGTATTGGTTGGTGATAAAGACGATCAGCTAGCCTTAGCCGCAAGTGTCGCAAAGTCTGTCACTGCTAAAGTAAAAGCCGGTGATATCATTCGTCATTTGGCAAGTGAGCTTGGCGGTAAAGGCGGCGGCAAGCCCGATTACGCCCAAGGCGGCGCACCGAAGTCTGGCAACAGTAAAGCAGTCATTGACGCGCTACCCGCTTGGATAACTACCCAGCTTGGTGAATAAGCCATTTAGCTGACTGCCATTCAGTGCGTTAAACGTCATTAGTATGGGCGAGCAGCAGGAATGATACGATTGGTTATACGCTTTATAACCAATCGCCATATATCTAATCCGTACTGACACTTAACCTTACAAGCCGAGTATGGTATAAAGGTCGACGTTTGGGCATATCCTTAATTCCATTCATATCGCTCATTCAGTTTAACGCAGGCACCAATGGATAAACAAAAGGCATAGGGCGCAACTCTTATAATACGGCTTTATCTACGCAAGCATTGATTGACAGATACATTGCTGCTTATCGATGATAATAAAAGGCCATTAATGAATAATAGGTAGATTTTTATGGCGTTAATAGTACAGAAATACGGCGGCACCTCGATGGGCAGTATCGACCGCATCAAAAACGTCGCCAAACGAGTTAAGCGCTGGCATGATAATGGTCATCAAGTGGTGGTCGTTGTCTCTGCCATGAGCGGCGAAACCAACCGTTTGATTGATCTGGCACGCCAAATTAGCACCCAGCCTGATCCTCGCGAATACGATCAAATGGTCTCAACGGGTGAGCAGGTCTCTATCTCGTTACTTGCAATGGCCATCAAAGATCTTGGTATTGGTGCTCGTTCATTCACCGGTCGTCAGGTCGCTATTAAAACTGATAGCTCACATAATAAAGCCCGTATCGAAAGCATCGATGATAAAAACATTCGTGAGCAATTGGATGCTGGTAATATCGTGATTGTGGCTGGTTTTCAAGGTATCGATGAGGATGGTAATGCAACGACGTTAGGTCGCGGCGGCTCTGATACGACAGGTGTTGCGATTGCCGCAGCCTTGGGCGCAGATGAATGCCAAATCTATACCGACGTCGATGGTGTCTATACCACTGATCCACGCGTCACCTCAAAAGCCAAAAAGCTTGAAAAAATTACTTTTGAAGAAATGCTGGAGATGGCGAGCCTAGGCTCAAAAATCTTACAAATTCGCTCAGTAGAATTTGCGGGTAAATATGGCGTACCGCTACGCGTCCTCTCTAGCTTTGATGAAAATACCGATGGTAGCTTTGACGACGACTTTAAGAACAATGTCGGCACCCTAATTACGATAGACGAAGGAGACAATATGGAACAGGCAATCATCTCAGGTATCGCTTTTAATCGAGACGAAGCAAAAATAGTCGTGCGCGGTGTGCCCGATCACCCTGGCATCGCCTCTGCTATCTTGAGCCCTATTGGTCGCGCCAATATCGAAATTGACATGATCGTGCAAAACCTATCAACCAATGGCACCACTGACTTTACCTTTACGGTGAATCGTACTGACATGGACAAAACCATGAAAGTGTTAAACGATGAAGTCAAAGACGAGATTGGTGCCAAAGAAATCTTGGGTAACAGCGAAGTCGTCAAAGTTTCTTTGGTTGGTGTTGGTATGCGCTCGCATGCTGGGGTTGCTAGCCTCATGTTCCAAACCCTCGCAGAAAACAACATCAATATTCAAATGATATCGACCAGTGAAATCAAAGTATCTGTGCTTATCCAAGAGCAGTATCTAGAAAAAGCAGTTAAATCACTGCACACGGCATTTGGTCTTGATCGTGAAGATGGCGACAGCAAAATCGCTGGGCTATAATTTATATTAAAACCATTAAAAATATAGACATAGCATTAACAGTTATCGATTACATCGGCATCAATTACTTTCAATAATGTGTTTATCCAAATAGGGTCTTTTTAGATCCTATTTTTATTTTTATTATTGTTCTGATTGGTATATACCTAATAGTTTTGTGAAAACCCGTGACAGTATCTGTTATGCCCCCTATAATGGGGCTTTCATTTGGGCTAAATGAATCTACCTATCATTACCGCTATTCGCCTAACGTTAGACATAGTAGCTTGTAAGCTAAATACAAGGTGTGTTTAGTGCGGCGGTAATGTCCTGTAATTGAGAAGTAATCTGATGAGTAATAATCTGTTGATGCGACATAAGGAGTGTGACGCATGTTAATTTTGACACGCCGCGTGGGCGAAACGTTAATGATTGGTGACGAGGTCAGTGTGACTGTCCTAGGCGTTAAAGGCAATCAAGTGCGTATCGGTGTTAATGCGCCAAAAGACATTGCCGTACACCGCGAAGAGATTTACCAACGCATACAGCATGAGCGTTCGGTACAATCACAAATGCAGCATCTTGAGCAAGGCAGTTTTGCGCCTTCCTTTGATGATGAAGACTATTTTAATCGCTAAGCTGAGTCTTAACACCTAACCACTAATAATCATTGAGCACACACCAAGCACCGTACTTTGCTTTTTAATCTGCTCTGAGGTCATTTATTTATGAGTATTCGCCAATCAGATGTATCGGCTCTACTTAATGGTTTGAATAAAAAAGCCATTGGATTCAATGATGTCATCAGTTTTATTGATGATTTTTATCGTTATGCGCCCGCCCCTTTCGTTAATGGCATGCAGCACAATGCCGCTGGCGAAAACGAAGGCAGTGCGAAAATTTTTGGTTTTGCCAAACACCATGGTCTCAATCAATTAGACACGCTAAAACTATTTGGTGAGCATTATACCAAAGTGCTAGAGACGCCTAAAGGCACTGATCATGCCAATATCCGCAATTTTTTGCATTGGGGTTGGCAAGGGTTTTTGATGCAAAAGAATCCATTGACGGTCCGTCCAAGTGTTGATACGACTGCGCTTTAATCATTTTTAAGCACAAAAAAAAGCCACGCTATATAATATAGCGTGGCTTTTTTATTGAGCGACTACTGCTGTGATTAGCGATACTCTTGCTTATTTATCACAAAGCTTATTTATCACGAAACTTAACTGGCTGGATAGCGCCCTTAGGATTGGGCATATTGGGATAATGATGTTCGTGCTCGACATCACATTCAGCACCGACGATTGAGCCATCGTCCTTTACAGGTTTATGAATATAACCGGTACGCTCGGCCGCAGGTAGATGCTCATGCTCCCAAACCATTACCGCTTGCATACAAGTGTCGCGCTGCTCAGGGGTTAATTTACGGCCATCTGGCCATTTGCCAAGCTCAATGGCCATACGGAATTTATCGACCACGTCTGGTGTTAGCGTTGCTAATATTGTTTGCTTATCCATCTCACTCTCCACGACTATTTTTTATACGACAACTGCTTTTATTCATCATCCATAATATCATCATCGATATCAAGACTGAATTCTTCGGCATGGACGTTCCAGTGTAGTTTGGTACGGCAAGCCTCATAAAAATCAAATCCTGGAGGATGTAGCAGCGTTAGCTTATCAGGGTGCTTACGAATATAAAGCCGCTGCTCTTGGTCGAGCGGTATGCTGGGCTTGCCATCTGCACTAACCATCGGCTGCGTGCGATTGTCCTCATGGATGCGAATACAAACTTCGCTATTGCCACTGACTACAATCGGACGACTGGACAAGGTATGCGGATGCATGGGCACCAGACATATTGCATCCATACTCGGATGGATAATAGGGCCACCACCAGATAGTGCATAGGCTGTGGAACCAGTAGGCGTCGCCACAATCAAGCCATCGCTGTGCTGTCTATAGACATCGTGACCATCAATTTTCATCTGAAAATCAATCATATGTACTGACTTACCAGCATGCAACACGATATCATTGAGCGCCATATCTTCATGGATAATATTTCGCCCTTCTCGTATTTCCATCGTCAAGAGAAACCGATGATCCAACTGATAATCGCCCATCAATACTTGACGCAATTTAAAAGCAGCTTCATCAGGTTTGACATCAGCTAAAAAACCAAGGCGACCACGGTTGACACCCAAGACTGGCACGCGATAACGAGCCAGTGCTTCAGCAGCATGCAATATAGAGCCATCACCACCGACGACGATAACCAAATCACAAATCTCACCTATCAAGCTACGCTTAACGATTTTGACTTTTTCGATCTCAGTAAGATCCAAGGTTGGTAGATGGGCAGTTTGCATGTCCATTATCAGGGTGAGATTCATCTCATTGATCGTTTGGGCAATCTGCACCAGACTTTGGGTGACGCTGCGCTTGCCTGCGCGCCCCATTAATCCAATACGCCGAAACGCTGGATTTTTGATGGCGTGGAACAGCTCTGATGCATGTAAGTGTGGCAATCTTTCGGACTGCGCGGAGTTTTCCATAAAACGACTCGGAATAACGGTAAAATACAGGGCAATGATAGCGATAAATGAGCGCTTAAACTAGCATGTTTTATCAATTATCGTTGTTAACTGTCGTAATCAACCCCATATAACAACCATTGCACGCCCATTTATGGCCTGCTTACCGCGCTACTGAGCATCCCTAGCTAGTCCAAATAATAAGTCAGATGATGGCTGCGTCAATCCTTGACAGCCGTCACGCAAACACAGTTGACAATAACCAAGCTTTTGCTAAAGTAGCAGTAATTTATATCATTTTTAATTAAGGACATATGTATGGCCAATCCTATTGTCAGTCGCGCAGAGCTTGCGATCGGCGGTCAGCCGATGACCGTCAAAGGTGTCATCCAAAAGACCAGCTTGTTGCTTGGTTTATCTGCTATCACTGGTGTCGGCTTTTTCTTTTATGCGCTGATGGCAGGTCTATCGCAAGGTTTTATTACCATGGCGGCCTTTGGTAGTATGTTTGCCGCTTTTGGTCTCGCGATCTTTATCACTTTTAAGCCACAAAAAGCCAAAACTTTCGCGGTCCCTTATGCGCTCTTAGAAGGTATTTTCTTAGGCGGCATCTCGCTGTTTTTTATGAGAATGTATCCAAGCGTGCCAGTGACTGCAATGTGTGCGACCTTTGTGACAGCAGCCGTTATGCTAGGGCTATATCGCTCTGGTCTCGTTAAGGTGACGCAGAAATTCCGCTCTATCGTCACCTCAGCGCTTATAGCCATCATGCTCGTTTATGTCGCCCAGTGGGTTCTTTCTTTAGCGTTCGGTTCGAGCTTACCTTTCTTATTTGAAGGTGGCGTTATCGCTATTGGCTTCAGTTTATTTGTGATTGTTATCGCTTCTTTTACGCTATTACTTGATTTTGATAACATTGATCGCGGCGTAGCAGCTGGTGTTTCTGAAGACTACGAATGGTTATTTAGTATCGGTATTCTTGCGACGCTAGTATGGATGTATATCGAATTTATGCGTCTGCTTAGCTACCTACAAGACTAATCTATAACTGGCTAATAATAATGATACCTAAAATAAAAACCGTCTTTTGCTAAAGGCGGTTTTTTTATATTTGAACCAAAGTAGGTATTATATGCAGATAAATACCACGTATAAGAAACTAAGCACGTTTTAGACGCAGCGCATTTAATACCACAAATAATGAGCTAAGCGACATTCCAATGGCGGCAAGCCAAGGTGGGACATAACCAAACGCGGCAGGTAATAATACGATACTGTTATAAGCCAGTGCCCAGCGGAAGTTTTGTTTGATAATGCGTTCCGTTTTATCCGCGATACGCTTGGCGGCCGTGATGGCTTCAATCTGTCCATTAAGGATGATGCTATCGCTTGACACCTGCGCCAAATCTGCCGCGCCAGCAATCGAAGTCGACACATCTGCTGCTGCCAACACGGGCGCATCATTAATACCGTCACCAACCATCAGCACAACTGACCCTTGTGCTTGCAGCTGCTGGATATGATTGACCTTATCTGTTGGTGACAGACCATTATATGCCGCCTGCATGCCCAAAGTCTCCGCCATGACCAGCGCCTGCGGACTGGGGTCGCCCGTCAGCATCACAGACTCAATACCTAAGCCTTTGAGCGTATCCAGCATTGAGCGGGCATTATCACGTACTTTATCGCTAAAGTAAAAGCACGCCAGCGCTTGCCATGTGGTTGAGGAGCTTGTTTGACAAGACAACACAACCGCTGAGCTGGCACGCTGGCTCAGTAAATCGATCGTTAAATCATTGTCTGCCTTTGCACCAGTAGCACCTTTATCCAAAGCAAAGTCTACATGACCAATACGATATAGAACGCCATCAATCATGGCTTCTACCCCGCCTGCTGGATAATGCAGCAAGGCTTGAGTGGGCGGCAGATGTAATTGATAAGCGGCGGTCAGTAGCGCATGAGCAATCGGGTGACGACTGCCTACTTCTAAGGCCGCAGCAATGGCTAAGAAACGGTCTTTTTGCAAAGGCAACGCGCTTGAGTCATCGTTTTCATCTTGGCTGAACGATTTTATTAGCTCAATGTTCAGTAAGTTTGGCTTGCCATAAGTCAATGTCCCTGTTTTATCAAAAGCCACATGCGTAATCTCTGCTAAGGTTTGCAGCGTATGACCACGCGTGGTCAAAAAGCCATAGCTGGCCAATCGATTGGTAGAGACAGTCAAAGCAATCGGTGTGGCTAGTGACAGCGCGCAAGGACAAGTCGCCACTAAGACTGCAACCGTTGCCCAAATAGCTTGGCTTGGATCGACAAAATACCAGCCGATAAATACCAATGCTGACAATACTAAAATCCGCGCCACAAACCAACGAGCCAGCTTGTCCGCTTGCTGTGCCAGTTTGGGCTTTTCACTCATGGCACGGTTCATCAGCCGATCAATTAATCCAATCTGACTGTCTTCTGGCAGTGCCGTGACCAGCATCTCAAACGGCTGACTGTCGTTTTGTGCGCCGCCGACGATATAGTCGCCTTGAGACTTGATGATTAAATCACCCTCACCCGTCAGCAGACTTTGGGAGACGGTCGCAGTTGGACTAAGCAAAATACCATCGCTGATAATCTCAGAGCCAGCCTCAACCATGATGATGTCACCCACTTGCAAGCTTTGAGCGGTCACCATCTGTTTTTGTTCTGCACCATACACTGGCTTTAACAAATCTGGCTTTAATAGGTCTGGTTGACGGCTGGTTTGTTGCCAGTCTTGAGCTATACGATTGGTTATTTGATGAACATTGGCATCCATACTCTGCATAAAATTGGGTGTATACTTCGTTGGAGCGCTGACTGCGGCACTTATTGCACTATCAGCACCTGTCTCATGAACTGCCTGATTAATAGCACTCGTATCTACTTTATCAAAGGCATTTTGTTGTAACTGCTGCAAAATGAGCGCAGCGTCTCCTTTGTTTTCAGCAATTTTTTGTACTAAAACTGGCTCTACCACTACTAAGTCATTGGCCATCGTCGCCGCTTTTAGACGAGCATTATACTCGATATAACGCCCTGCCAATAAGAAGAAAATAAACATGCTGACCGAATCATAATAGGTCTGACCGTTTCCAGTAATGGTGGCGTACAAACTGGCGAAAAATGTAACAATCAAGGCGATACTGACCGGTACATCCATATTGACTTGGCGCGCGCGAACTGCCGACCATGCAGACGTAAAGAACGGTATGCCCGCATAAAAGAACACGGGAATACTGACGAATAACGACACCCAACGCAAAAAATCGCGCTGTAATATCAACATCCCGCTATATTCACCAAAATATAGCGCGACCGCATACATCATTGCTTGCATCGCACCAAGTGCAGCGATTCCTAGGCGTAGCAGCATCTTGTTATTGTGCTTAGCCAGCATTGCCTCATGGGTATCTTGACGGTAAGGCTTAGCTTCGTAGCCTATTTCATTGATAATAGCTAGAATACGGCTGATAGGCAGCTTACTCTCGTCCCAAATGACGCGCATACGCTGATTGGTCAAATTGACCTGACACTTATTGATACCATCAATCTCATAAAGACGCGATTCGATAAGCCACGTACAGGCAGCACAGCGCAAGTTGTTAACGGACAATTCTGCCACCGACAGACCATCTTGAGCGTAGACGAACTGTGATTTTATCTCATCATGATCATAGGCTTCGAGGCGCGTCAGTTGGGTAGGCAAACTTGCCGTACGGTTGATTTCCGAACGATCAAGATAATATTGCTCAAGCCCTGCCTCGACGATACTTTGCGAGGCCAACTGACAACCCATGCAGCACATCTCACGGGATTTACCCAATATATCGGCATAAAACGGCGGCTGCGGTACTGGATCGCCACAGTGGAAGCAATGACCAGCAAGGGGCAGTACCAACCCTTCGGTGATAGAGTTGTCTTCATAATAATGGCTGGAGGTTGGTATTGGTGAGGGGGCACTAGACATAATCGCGCTTACTTCCTTTAGACAGGTTTGCTCGAACCCAATTCACTTTGAGAAAACTTGCTATCATCAAATATGCCTAATGTTATTTAAAACAGCTATTTTAAATAAGCTCGACACGGCTAGCACAGATAGAGAATCAACCGCTAATTCATACAAAAAACATCGTTAGAATAATCGTAAATTGTTATCTTATATGGCACTGATAAAGCAAATTAAAAGCGCGCTGTGTTTTCGTATAAACATCGCTGTCAATAGATCGATTATACTATAAGCCGGTGCTGTGAACAGCATAACCCCTCACAGAGTCATCCCACTGAATGCCTGAGTTGATGATGATAGATTGAAAAATTTGTCAATTTGCGTCATTATGAGGCAGTTTTTTATCCCTAAATGGTGCATCATCCGTGCAAAAATCTAATTCTAAGCGACCAATCTCCAAGCTTCCTTCGTCATCTACGTCTGCTATCAGCACGCTACCCTCACAGCAGCGCGGCTTGGTCTTTAGTAGTATTTTATTAATTGTCATTATCGCTGGCATGGTGCTATTGGCGCTGTATTTGATCAAGCTTGATCGCACCATTACCCACAAGTTCGAAGGTAAGCGCTGGGATATTCCTGCCAAGGTATACTCGCAGCCACTTGAGCTTTACCAAGGTGCCAGCGTCGATAACAGCACGATTAAGACATGGCTCGAGCTGCTTAATTATCAAAGCAACAAAGCCTATGATCGCACCGGTACCTATCGTAAGTCTGGCAATACCTATTATATCCATACGCGCGGTTTTACTTATAGCTCCAACGATATAGACACTGAGCAAGTCATCAAAATGACGATTGCTGGTAATAAGATTGAGTCGATTCAAAGCACTTTACCGGCTAAGAGCGGCATTATTCGCCTTGAGCCGGTTAGTATTGGCGGTATTTACCCAGACAGCAATGAAGATCGTATGGTCGTCTCTTTAGATGAGGTGCCACAGCCATTGATTGATGCATTAATAGCCACGGAAGATCGCGGCTTTTATGAGCATAAAGGCGTATCGATACGCGGTATCGCCCGTGCAGTCATTAATAATTTCTCTGGCGGCTCTAGACAAGGTGGTTCGACCATCACCCAGCAGCTGATTAAAAACTTTTATCTGAATTCAGATCGCACCCTAAAACGCAAAGCCAATGAAGCCCTAATGGCTGTGTTACTTGAGCTCCATTATAGTAAAGATGAAATTCTACAAACGTATCTGAACGAGATTTACCTAGGACAAAACGGCAACCGCTCTATTAATGGCTTTGGTTTGGCAGCGCAGTTCTATTTTAATCAACCGCTGAACGAGCTGCGCTTAGACCAGCAAGCCTTGCTCGTTGGTATGGCAAAAGGCCCGAGTGTCTATAATCCACGTCGCCATCCAAACGATTCAAAAGCACGTCGTAATGTCGTTCTTAGCAACATGCTAGCGATGGGCACGCTCAGTCAAGCAGACTATGATAAAGCCATAGAGAGATCACTGGGTATCGCTGACAAGCCTGTCGAAGGCAAAAGCCAATTTCCTGACTTTCTCGATATCGTCAAGCGTGAATTGAATACCGTCTATTATTCTGATGACTTAAAAAATGAAGGTCTGACGATTATTAGTACGCTCGACCCTATTGCCCAATTAGCCGCCGATAAAGCAGTCGATAAAAAACTGGGCGAGCTCCGTCGTAGCAGCAGCAAAACCAAAGATTTACAAGGTGCCTTGGTCAGTGCCAATCCAGAGACTGGTGAGCTGGTCTCTGTGGTCGGTAGCGGCAGTGAATTTACGGGCTTTAACCGCGCCGTCGATGCCAAGCGTCAAGTGGGCTCTTTATTAAAACCGATCATTTATATGACAGCGCTCGAAAGCGGTCGCTATAATTTGGCAAGTTCGGTCGATGATTCACCAGTTACCGTCAACCTAAATGACGGTACGAAGTGGAATCCACAAAACTATGACAAGCGTGATCATGGTTATGTCCCCTTTACCACTGCACTGTCTCAGTCTTATAACCAAGCAGCGGTACGCTTAGGCATGGAATTTGGGATCGATACTTTTGCCAAGCAGCTACAGCGTATGGGTATTAAAGAGAAAATATCGCCTTATCCTTCTGCATTATTAGGATCGGTCAATCTTAGCCCAATGGATATGCTTGGCGTCTATCAAGTGTTTGCTACTGGTGGCTTTCGCACGCCCATTCATAGTATTCGTAGCGTCATTGATGATCGCGGTCGTATCTTGCAGCGCACTGGACTCAATACACAGCGTAGTATCCCGCCTGAGACCAACTTTTTGACCAATTACGCGCTACAGCAAGTGGTCGCCAGCGGAACGGCTAAACGAGCACAGTCGCTTGGTAGCAACCTGAATCTCGCTGGTAAAACAGGGACCACAAATGACTATCGCGACGCTTGGTTTGCTGGTTATAGTGGTAACTATGTCAGCGTGGTTTGGGTCGGTCGTGATGATAATAAGCCAATCGGTCTGAGTGGTGGCACAGGTGCATTACCAGTTTGGGTCGACTATATGAGTCGCTTAAAATTGACGCCAGTATCACTACCTGAGCCGGAAGGTATTGAGTGGTTATGGCTTGAAAACAATTCTGGTAAGCTATCAAATGAGCGCTGTACTGATGCGCGCTATTTGCCAGTAATGTCAGCACATTTGCCCGAAGAAGCCAGTAGTTGTGCCATCGGATTGTATCAACAAGATCGCGCTCAAGAACAGAGTGAGCAAGGCGCTATCAATCAGCAACGCCGCCGCGAAGGCTTAGACATTCCAAATGGCGAAGCGGTTGAGACCGAGAGCCAAGATGATAATGATGCGCAGGGCGGTGCCGATACTTGGTACGACCGTGCGGTTGAATGGTTCTAACATTGTTTTTAAAAACTTAAAAAGGGGCTTAACATGGTGTCATCTATACAGCAAAGCGTATCCGTTAAGCAGGACATTATTAGCACGGCTAAAAAGAATACCCTAGCGAATACGGTCCTTGCTGCTGGTGCGCTCGTTGGCATAATGAGCTTGAGTGCCTGTCAAACGGCGCCCATTACTGCGACGAGAACAACACCTGCTCAAACGATGCCAGCAACACAACGTCAAGAGACAGCAGCGCCTTCATCGGTTACCAACGTAAAACCTGCGACTCAAGCGCCGATTATTGATCACAGGGGCTATGGAGAAGGCGACGATAATGATGAAAAAAATGACTACCCTATCCAGTCTGATGCGCCGTCTGGCCCATCTTCAGCGACAAACCCATTAACGCAACAAACTCCAGTGTACACAGCGCCTAACTCCCCATCCAGTCCTGTGTTTTCACAGCCCGATGCCGTAATCATTACGCCGTCCCGTGATGACTATATAATTTCTGAACCTTCAATACCGTCGCACAATGACCTATTAGAGCGCGCGCGCCAAAACTCGCAACAACGCAGTCAACAAGCGGCTACTAACAACAGTGACCTGCCAGCATTTCGCAATCTTATGCAAACAGGGATTGGTCAGTTAAAATCAGGCAAGCTGACCAATGCTGAGAGCAGCTTTACCCGCGCCCAGCGCCTCGCGCCCAAATCCTCAGCGGTGTATTTTTATCTGGCACAAGTCGCTCTCAAAAAGAACCAACCGCGCAAGGCAGAAGCCATGGCTCGCCGTGGTCTTAGCGTCTCGCAAGATGCCAATCGCAGACGCGCGCTCTGGCAAATTATTTTGCAATCAGGGCAAGCGCAGGGTAACTCACGCGTCATCAATGAAGCAAAGCAAGCACTGCGTTAGTATCAAGACATACCGAAGTGAGTAAATACTAAGTCTATAACTTGCTATCTACTCACTTTTTATATTGTGCATACGCATCATTTATCCAAAACACTCATTTTTATTTTAGATTAAGGTTATCGTTATGGCATGGCAACAACTGCACTTACAGTGTGAAAAAGCAAACGTCGATCTGGCTGAGGCGCTGTTACTAGAAGCAGGTGCACTATCAATCGCTTTAGATGACGCAGGGGATCAACCCTTGTTTGAGCCATTGCCTGGTGAGTCACCCTTATGGGATGAAGTGATCCTGACAGGATTGTTCGATGCCAGCACAGACACTGGTAGCCGTCATGCGGTTGAACAGTTAAGTCACGAAATTGGCGCACAGGTACACGCCAGTCGTATTTGGCTAAGTGCTGTGGATGATAAAGATTGGGAACGTGAATGGATGAGCAATTATCATCCTATAGAATGCGCCAATAACTTATGGATTGTGCCTAACTGGATAACGCCGCCCAATCCTGAGGCGACCAATATCATTATGGACCCCGGCTTAGCCTTTGGTACTGGTTATCATGCCACCACGCGCCTGTGCCTCGACTGGCTAACAGAGCAAGATCTGAGTGATAAAGTGGTGATTGATTATGGTTGTGGCTCAGGAATTTTAGGTATTGCGGCATTATTGTTAGGGGCACGTCACGTCTATGCCGTTGATATCGATCCACAAGCTGTGCTGGCGACCAATCAAAATGCTGTACGCAATCATGTCGATGATCGCTTGCAAGCATTTTTACCCGAAGACTTTACTGATTATTGGAAACAACACGACGTTAAACCTGTAGAAGTGATGGTCGCCAATATTTTAGCCAAGCCACTGATTGGCTTAGCACCTTATTTTGTTACCTTAATGGCACCAAAAAGTCGTATCGTGTTAGCCGGCTTAATCGAGTCACAAACTGAAGAAGTGACTGCTGCGTATCAGCCTTATTTTGCGCTCGATCCGAAGCACGCCTTTACGGCGCAAGAGGACCAACATTGGCAGCGTTTATCTGGTACATTTACAGGCTAGCAACATTTAATTACATCTGTTACGATAGAGGGGCAGTCAAATGTTATGTATTTGACGCCACTCTGTCCTTGTCTATCACTCATAAATGTATCAAGCATTTAACGATGAGTATCTAAGTAGAAGCCTGAGTAGTAGAGGCAGCTATTGGTGAGTGGCTACGCGGTATTGATAACCATACTTTTTTGGATTCGACCCTATGACCACGCCAATAAAAACTCAGTGCCCTCATTGCCAAGCTTGCTTTAAATTACAACAAACCCAGTTAAATAAAGTAAACACCGCCGTTTGCTGTGATCAGTGTCAGCAGAGTTTTTTGGTCAATAAGCACCTTATCGTCACCACCGATACGCCACCAAAAATGGCAGATAGCACCACCACCGACCCAAATAACACAAGTAATGTCAAACCGCCTATTCATAAACAACTTTCTAATAAGCAATCTTCAGCCGTCTTATCTTCTGACAGCTTAATTCATGATGGTTTAATTTATGATGACATGGATATCGACGAAGCAGATGAAAGCAGTTTGGAATATGACTCGTTAGAAAATATGGACGCTTGGCTGACCCATGCAACCGACAGTAGTCATACTAATTCTATAGCCAGTAATAAGCTTGATAAAACGCCCAAGTCAGCAGCGCAATCAGCGTCGGCAGCAACGCAGTCTACCTCACCTGCTCAGGTTGCACTTAGTTCAGCGGCGGCCAATAACATCCATGCCAATATTGATGATACGACTGACAACGCTTGGCTCGAAGATCTGCTCAAAGAGCAAAATAAAAATGACAATAGCATCCAAGAGGATACGGATTTATCGCAGCTATTGCTTAGCATGGGTGTACCCTTTAGAGACGAAGACCGAACACATGAAGAGCGGGTCAAAAAAATGCAAGCGCAAGCGAAATTCGCGCCGACACCAGCGCGGCATTCAATTGCCTCTCTACTGTGGACGCTAGGCTGTTTGGTACTGGCGCTGCTACTTTTTGCCCAGTATGTTATTTTTAATTTAGAAACCTTGGTAAAAAATCCCGCTCATGCAGAACGCCTACAGACAATCTGCACAATCGCGGCTTGCAGCCTTCCTAGCGCTGACTTATCTGCCTTGACGATCACTGAGCTCAATCACAAGCCTAGCCAAATTAAAAAAACGGGGACTTTTAGTGAGGTAAGTGCAACGTTAAACAACCAAAGCCCACAAGCCCAGCTTTACCCTAATGTTAAGGTCAGTGTTTACGGGACAGATGCCCTACTCGGAGAGTTTATTGCAGCACCAGATGATTATCTATTGAGTACCCAAAACCAAATAGCGGCTGCCAGTCGCAGACAACTGCTATTTACGATACCGGTTGCCAATGCTCAAATCCGTGAAGTCCGTATTAATCCTATTTATTGAAGCAGACCTTAATAAATAGAAGTAATAAGCGAGACCTTAATAAATAGCAGTAACGAAATGCTTTGGAATTGAACAGTCTTCATTGAATAGCATTGCTACTGAGATAACGTCCAATCTGTCAATGCTAACCGATATTAATTTGTTATAATACCCGTCTAAACCCCTATGGTTTGACTCTTTTTAATCTCAAGGACATTATCTTATGGCAACTCATGCACAGCATAATGCCAATCGTTTTGCCCAAAGCTCTGAGCATCTTGCCGATTATAATAAAGACGATTATCAGCATTCTATCCGTGATTTAGAGCCTTCTCTAGATAGCCTTATGAACAATGGGCATACTCCTGAACCTTTGCGTGTGAACGTAGAGCGAGTGGTGCGTCAGTATTTTGCGATGTTAGGCGATGAGATACCCACCGATTTGTATGAGCTTATCTTAAAACAAATCGAAGAGCCGCTATTGTCTGTCGTCCTTGAGCAAACGCGCGGCAATCAGACCAAATGCGCGCAAATCTTGGGTCTCAATCGTGGTACGTTACGCAAAAAACTTAAAACCTATAACTTAATGTAACCTCGGCCAGATGAGCTTACCGATCGTCATTAACCCTCATTATGTATGGCAATTTATCGTTTATGACCTTATCCACTGTGATACTGTCGGCAGCGATTGTCATTATCACCTTGCCAGACGTTTACGTCAGGCTTTTTTTATGGAAATTTCTTATGAGTACAGCCCCACTTGCCCTACTGTCGGTCTCCGATAAATCCAATATCGTCGAATTTGCTCAAGGCCTTATTAAAGCAGGCTTTGCTTTGTTATCTACTGGCGGTACTTATCGACTGCTGACAGAGCATAATGTTGCGGTGACCGAAGTGTCAGATTATACCGGTTTTCCTGAAATGATGGACGGTCGTGTAAAGACGCTACACCCTAAAATTCATGGTGGCATCTTAGGACGCCGTGGCACTGACAATACGGTTATGAGCGATCATCAAATTGAGCGTATTGATTTGGTCGTGGTAAATCTTTATCCATTTGCCGAGACGATTGCTCGTGCGGATGTCACCATGAACGATGCCATCGAAAACATCGATATCGGTGGTCCTACGATGGTACGTTCTGCGGCGAAAAATCACGCCCACGTTGGTATCGTAACCGATCCTGCTGATTATACGCGCGTACTTGAAGCCTTGGGTGATGGCACTAAACTGACCACGTCCCTACGCTACGACTTAGCGGTGAAAGCCTTTGAACATACTGCACAATACGACGGTATGATTGCCAACTTCTTAGGTAGTCGAATCAATGAGACTCAAGAGCCAGAGAATTTTTCACGTACCTTTAATGTGCAGCTAGAAAAAGCACAAGATCTACGTTACGGTGAAAACCCACATCAAAACGCGGCATTTTATACAGAAAATAATCCACTAAAAAGCCAGCAAGCCTCTATTGCCACGGCGAAGCAATTACAAGGTAAGGCACTGTCTTATAACAACATCGCTGATACTGATGCAGCACTTGAGTGCGTAAAAGCGTTCAGCGCCCCTGCTTGCGTCATCGTTAAGCATGCCAACCCTTGCGGTGTCGCGGTCGATACCGACCAAGTCGCTGCTTATAACACCGCTTTTAGCACCGATCCTGAGTCTTCTTTTGGTGGTATTATTGCCTTTAACCGCCCATTGACCGTTGCGGCAGCAAAAGCAATTATCGACAATCAATTTGTAGAAGTGATTATTGCCCCTAGTATCGAAGATGGGGTGCTTGAGGCGACTGCTGCTAAGAAAAATGTGCGCGTCTTGGTATGCGGCGAGCTACCAACCCCTGAGCAGCGCGAAAGCCAGCTCGACTATAAGCGCGTTAACGGCGGGCTGCTCGTACAAGAGCAGGATCTGGGTTTGATTACTGCCAATGACCTAAAAATCGTCACGGATGTGCAACCAACGGAAGCGCAGATTGCTGATTTACTGTTCAGCTGGAACGTCGCAAAATACGTCAAATCTAACGCCATCGTTTATGCCAAAGGTCAGCGCACTATTGGTGTTGGCGCCGGTCAAATGAGCCGCGTCAACTCAGCACGTATCGCTGCTATCAAAGCTGAACATGCTGGCTTGGCGACAGAAGGCGCTGTTATGGCTTCAGATGCCTTCTTCCCGTTCCGTGATGGCATTGATAACGCTGCTGAAGTCGGCATCTCGGCGATCATCCAGCCGGGTGGTTCTATGCGTGATAACGAAACGATTGCTGCGGCTAATGAGCATGGTATCGCCATGGTATTCACTGGTATGCGTCATTTCCGTCATTAATCTGCTGTCAAGATAATGCTGTTCAGACAAATTTTTTAAGAATAAATCAAAATCGTATTGCATAAAAAAAGCCACTATCAATAGTGGCTTTTTTATACTTAAGATTTGATAAAGCTTATTCAGACAAAGGGTTTAACAAATGCCTTATAAGTGGCTTAACGTCCTTGCGCATTGGCCATATTAGTCTCATTAATTTCAACCTTATACACTAAACGTAGATACTCTAGATAGTCTTGTAGCTGATCTTGACCCAAATTATCACGGATAATAGATGCCGTTTGCGCACGTTGCATATCAGACAGTGGTGATTGTTGTTCGGTCTTGATACGATCACCAACCAATAACGTCGCACCCATCTCTGTTTTACTCGCAATGGCAACAACGCCATTATTGGCCGCTTGCTGACTAAATGCCAAGCCGCGCTCTTTTTCTGTCAATCGTGTGGTTTGACGATTGACTTCGCCTAAGGCTTGAAATCTGACCGGTTGCTTACCGATATCGGCCGTTGTTTTAATACCAGCCGCCAGTTTTTTAGCGTCTTTTAACGCCAATGCTGTGGCTTTTTGCTGACGTAATATCTGTGTGATTCTTGGCGTAGCCGCTGCCAGAGTAAGCGTCTTGGTAGGACGATAATTGCTTGGCTGTACCCATACCGTGCCATTACCAACTTCAATACCTGCCGTCACCGCTTGGTCTTGAATCGTAAACTCATCAAAAGCTTGCTTAATCACTGCTGGTTGCGACAATGCTGACTGGTTGCCTTTTTTACGATAATCTTTGA
Organism: Psychrobacter sp. TB67; assembly: GCF_000511065.1. Taxonomy (NCBI): domain Bacteria; kingdom Pseudomonadati; phylum Pseudomonadota; class Gammaproteobacteria; order Moraxellales; family Moraxellaceae; genus Psychrobacter; species Psychrobacter sp. TB67. The sequence goes on along the minus strand of NZ_AYYA01000077.1, from coordinate 20,540 downwards.
TACGCTTTAGTGTCACGCCCTCTTGCTGAGCAATATCTTCGATACTAAAACCATCTGCTGCCAAATCGTTAATTGCCGTGACTTTATCGGCATACATTTCCTGACGCTTATACTCTTTGGCCTTAACCGTTAGCTCTTCACGCATACTCTCGAGGCTAGGTACTTTACTACCATTGTCTTCGGTTACAGTAAATATCTGATAACCAAAGCTGGTCTTAACTGGTGCACTCACATCGCCAACGCTCAAGCCTTCCAAGGCTTTTTCAACTGCTGCTGCGTCATTGCCAAATACAGAAGGATTGAAGCGACCGATGTCACCACCCGTCTCTCCTGATGGATCGTCAGATTCTGTCTTAGCAAGCTTGCTAAAAGCCTCACCTTTATCCAAACGGGCTTTTACTTTATCTGCTCGAGCCTTGGCATCCTTACCCGTTATCAATATTTGACTGATTTTGCGCTCATCGACTACAGCCAGTCCTTGCTTATAGGCGGCGTACTGCTGCTGCAAATCTTCTGTCGTGACATCAGTGATTTGGACCGTCTGCGGGCTCAATTGCAGGTAAGCCAAGTCGACCATTGCCGCACTTTTTAGCGTGTCTTTATTGGCATCATAGTAGGCTTGTATATCGTTTTTACTCAGCTTCACTTGTTCTTGGTAATCCTGCCAATTAAAGCGATGCAACCAAATATTACGCGACTCTAGCTGTAGATCTATTAGCTGACTAACCGCTTGCATCGGATACACTGCCGTACCAACGATACTGGCATTCAGCTGATCGAGGCTTAACTGGTTACGAAACTCAGCAAACAGCTGATCTTTGGTCATACCGCGCTGACGCAAAAAGTTTGAAAACTGATCGTTTGAAAAATTGCCATCCGCATCTTTAAAGATCTCTTCTTGACGCAGTAGACGATTGATGGTGTCGTCAGAGACCGTCATACCCAGCTTACCCGCTTGCTGCTCTAGCAAAGTTCGATCAATCAGACCTTTTAGTACTTGCTCATGCAGCACATCTTCATTCAATAAACTGGCATCATCAATTTGCTCTAAGGTCTCAGTACGGCGATTATTAACAGCAGTCTGATATTCTGATAATCCAACACTTGCCTCACCTACTTGCGCAATTTGGTTGGGATCGACACCGCCACCAAAGTAGCTTTCGACACCCAATAGAGCGAGCGGCGATAGGCATAAAATCAATAAAATGCGACCTGGCCAGCTTTTTAAGAAATCGCGCAATTTATCCATAGTTATCTCTGCTTTATTAACCTATATTGATGAAAGACCATTTAATGCTATCTAAGCAGGCAATGGCAAGGGTAAAAACCTGGGCAAGTTATAAGGGCAAAATAAGGCTTGTCTAAACAACCCCACTATCGCGCGCCTATGATACGTGATTTTTACGCTAGACTCAAAATATTCACGTTATATGATACAAACGATGGCTGTAAAAAAAGCACCTAATATTTAGGTGCTTTTTTTGCGGTTTCACTTATTACTTAGGCTGTAGCCAATCAATAAGCGATTCTCTATCATTTTACTATCAACAAACGCTATTTTTATTCGTATGACACGTCATTATGTAGGGTTTGTCTGTAATAGAGTGACTTAACTATATCGGCTTAGTTCAAGCGCTCTTTTAAGTTTTTACCAGCTTTGAAGCTTGGTACTTTGCTTGCTGGAATGCTAAGCTCTTCACCAGTCTTAGGGTTACGGCCAGTACGAGCCTTACGGTCTTTTACGCTAAAAGTACCAAAACCAACTAGTGAAATGCTTTCGCCAGCTTCTAGAGCTTCGCCAACGCTTTCCATAACAGCATTCAATGCATCGCCAGCTTGAGTTTTATTTAGACCACTTTTATCGGCGATGCTATCAATTAATTCTGACTTATTCATAAAATTTCCTTCAAGTTTAAGGGGGATAATAAACGCTCACGCCAGGTATTGTATCGCTCTCATAGCACTTAAGCAATAAAAACCACCTGACTCACGCATAAACAGGTTTCGCTTTGTTAACGTCTTTATATCAAGGCAGCATAAGGAGCGCAAGCAATTTTACATATTTTTGTGCACTGTACTACGTATTTGACACCCAATGTTACGCAAAATATATGCAACTGAACATCTGACTGTTTTTTAACTCATACATTAAACAATACCTTTACGAGTTATTACTTTTACGAGTTATTCAGCTTTTGATGACAGCACTATAGACATTACTACGCGCAAATCCTAACAGTTTCGTTAACGATATATTATTAGCAATATAGTTCTAGGGATTAGTGACATAACGCTAAGCATTAGTGAGATGATTTTAAGACAATTATTTGCTAAGTGACAGAAACCAACGTTACTTTTTATTATAAAGACGTTACTATAAGCAAAATCTTGCTATATGTTTTGAGTCGGCTTTGACTCTTGTTTGTCTTTTTGCCTCTAACTTGCCAAATAAAAAACGGATTATTTACATGAAGCGTACTACGTTGTCCACCTCTCTTCTTAATATTATTCTCGTGTTCGTCGAGTCGGCTCTGACCCTACTGTTACGTTTAGATCCCGAGCTACGTAAAGCCGCTTATCCACTTGCCAAGCAAGGCACTGTCGTTGCGCTGCGTTTGTATTTGCCTCATGTCGAGATTTTTGCCACTTTTAGCACCAAGGGCGTGTTATTAGATGCGCAGTTACCCATTGATCGTAGTGAGCCTGACGTGGTCATCAACGCTTATAGTATCCAAGTCATCAATGCCATCACGACCCACGATAGCGAAACGACTGAAAAACTACAGATGCGCGGTGAGTCCGTACAAGTACAATTGGTTAAGCAATTTATTATGCAGCTTGGTCTTGGTGGCTTGATTCAGGGTTTGATCAAAAAAATCAAAGGCGGCAAAGGCAAATCTAAGCCGACTGACGCGGAAATGGCCGAAAAGAAAGATGGCTATAAGCTCCGTATCAAAGAGCAGCAGACGCAAATCAGTACATTAACGACTAAGAATCGTGAGCTTGAAACCACCGTAAAGGAATTGCAGAGTAAACAGAAGACATTGATAATTGTGACTATTATGGCGCTTGTAATTATGATTGGCTCAGTCATAGCACTATTGATGAACTAGTTTTCGTTAATGATGGTGATATTTATTGATAAATAATAATGCACCTGTTAGGTGATTGCTTTAATGACCATTAAGCGTTTGATAGCTGCAATAAGCTACCAAACGCTTTTTTTATCGCTTTAATTTGCTAACCGTGAACTTGAAACAAATATAAAAGCTTAAATCGGTACAAAACTTTTATTATACAAGCCAGCTTTTACCCTACCTTAGCCACCATTGTTTTTATCAATCGTAGTAATCAATTGGATTAACCATTCAACCACACTTTAATCTTGACTAAATTACTCGGGATTAAGTATAATTACTCTATCGTTGCACACATCGGGTTCATCATCTGTTGTTTAATAGCGATAAGACATACTTAGTTGATAGACAATTAACAGAGGCAAAAGTTCGCTTTTACCAAAACTACTTGACTAAGATCGTTGTTAAATACACTTATAACTGAGAAGTTGGGAGATAACACATGCGTTTGACTACTCGAGGCAGATATGCCGTTACTGCGTTACTAGATCTGGCGTTACAGACCAGCCAACAAGAGACAGCGGTATCGTTATCCGATATTGCCAAGCGGCAATCCATATCTATCTCTTATCTCGAACAGTTATTTTCTAAACTTCGTAAACGTGGCTTAGTCACGAGTATCCGCGGTGCGGCAGGTGGCTATCATTTAGCCAAGCCATTGCACGAAATCGATGTGATGAGCATTATTTCTGCTGTCGATGAGTCTGTGAACGCGATGCAGTGCGAAGGACGCGGTGACTGCCAAGGTGGTACAATGTGTTTAACCCATGACTTATGGTGTGCACTGTCCAATCATATCGAACAGTACTTGAAAAATATAACTTTAGCGCAATTATTAGACATGGAAAACGTGCAGTCAGTCTCAGACCGTCAGCAGACCGTTACCAAAGATATTTCCATAAAAGACATCAATACTATTACCCTATCGACCAGCGAGGCAAACCCAGCATGAGCCAACATAACAACCTTATATACTTAGATTATGCCGCCACCACCCCAGTTGCTAAGTCAGTTGCAGCTAAGATGAGCGAATATCTGACGGTAGATGGCATCTTTGGTAATCCCGCCTCGCGCTCGCATGGCTACGGCTGGCAGGCAGAAGAAGCGGTCGAAGTGGCGCGTCAACAAGTGGCAGAAGTCATCAACGCCGATCCACGCGAAATCGTCTTTACCTCTGGTGCGACTGAGTCTGACAACTTAGCGATCAAAGGGGCGGCACATTTCTATCAGTCTCGCGGTAAGCACATCATCACCAGTAAAATCGAACATAAAGCTGTATTAGATACTTGCCGCGAGCTTGAGCAAGAAGGCTTTGAAATTACATATCTTGAGCCACAGCCAAGCACCGGTCTTATCTTACCTGAGCAAGTGAAAGAAGCGCTACGTGACGATACGATTTTAGTATCACTTATGATGGTAAATAACGAGCTTGGAACGATTACTGATGTCGCTGCTATTGGCGAAATTACTCGCGAAGCTGGTGTGGTCTTCCATGTGGATGGTGCTCAGTCAGTCGGTAAAATACTCATTAATCTTGAAGAGATGAAAATCGATTTGATGAGCTTTTCAGGCCACAAAGCTTATGGTCCTAAAGGCATCGGTGCGCTATTTGTCAGTCGTAAGCCACGTATTCGTCTAAAAGCAGAACAACATGGCGGTGGTCATGAGCGCGGTATGCGTTCAGGAACGTTGCCAACGCATCAAATCGTTGGTCTTGGCGCGGCATTTGCCCTTGCCAATGAGCGTTACGAAGAAGACCATGCCCATGCTGCAAAACTGCGCCAAAAACTGTGGGATGGTCTACAAGATATCGAAGAGATCTACCTAAACGGTGATTTAGAGCACAGCGTTCCTAACATTGTAAACATCAGCTTTAACTTCGTTGAAGGTGAGTCGTTGATGATGTCGCTAAAAGACTTAGCCGTATCGTCAGGATCAGCCTGTACATCAGCGACCCTTGAGCCATCATATGTACTGCGCGCTATTGGTCGTCCAGACGAATTGGCACACAGCTCAATTCGCTTTAGTTTCGGTCGTTATACTACTGAAGAAAACATCGATACGATTATCAAGCAGATGCACGAAGCGGTTGATAAATTACGTGCCCTATCACCACTTTGGGATATGTATCAAGAAGGTGTTGATTTAGATTCAGTCGAGTGGGCTGAACACTAAAACCTGAAACAATGAAGTACTTATTAGATATAGCTATTAAATGATGAATCAGACAATTATAAACATAGTTTTTATGAATTTTATTTTATAAATACCGTTTTTATTACCTAAATGTTTGACCCCAATTATCGATGAGTGGGTAGTGTTTCAACTTTCAGAAGCCACTGCTCATCATCTAACTAGGAGAAAACCCCATGGCCTATAGTGACCAAGTTATTGATCATTACGAAAACCCACGCAACGTCGGCAATCTTGATAAAAATGCCAAAAACGTTGGTACTGGTATGGTTGGTGCCCCAGCTTGTGGCGATGTGATGCGTCTACAAATCCAAGTCGATGATAACGGTATCATCGAAGATGCACGCTTCAAGACTTACGGCTGCGGTTCAGCAATTGCCTCAAGCTCGCTCGTCACTGAGTGGTTAAAAGGCAAAAGCTTGGATCAAGCTGGTGAGATTAAGAACAGTCACATTGCTGAAGAATTGGCATTACCACCCGTAAAAGTGCATTGCTCTGTTCTTGCAGAAGACGCCATTAAAGCCGCTATTAGCGACTATAAAGGTAAGCATGGCGCAGCAGCTGCTGTTATGGCAGAAGAAGCGACTAGCTAAGCCTATTAGCGTAAGCATTGTATTTTGAGTATTATAATAGCAATACTTTAGTAGTTGTGTTTAGCATCGCTACTAACGCTATAGAGGTGACAATGACGCTTATGTAATTGTCACCTTTTATTTTCTAGCAGTTATTAATTATTAATTTAGTTATTAACTCATCGTTATCCAGATGTTATTTTGGCAAGCCCGTTGTTTTGGTTGTCAGATCATCTACAGTTTTCTTAAATTATTATCTCTATTATTGATAGTCAATGGGAGTTGGCATGATTGAAATGACAGAACGCGCCGCTCAGCATGTTCGAGACTTTTTGGACAATCGCGGTAAAGGCGAAGGTATTCGAGTGGGTATCCGCACAGCGGGTTGCTCAGGTTTAGCTTACGTTTTAGAGTTCGTAGATACCCCTGACGAAAATGACACGCGCTATGAAAGCCGTGACGTCAGTATTTTTATTGATCCTAAGAGCTTGGTATATTTAGATGGCTTGTTGATGGACTACGAAAAAGAAGGATTAAACGAAGGCTTTAAGTTCACTAACCCCAATCAGAAAGGCGAATGTGGTTGCGGCGAATCCTTTACGGTTTAATGATAAAATAATTTGATTTTTCTGAGTTTAGGGTTTTTGACCTAACATTCGGGCGATGGTAAATAAGTGCTGCAATAGCCAATCTTAAATCAGTAAGCAGTGCAGCCAACCAAATAGTAAAGTAGCCACTGGCTAGATAAAACCTTAAAAATAAATAAAAAAAGCAAGGCGTATGATATGACAGACATTACTCAAGAAGCCCAGTTTGATAACTTCTTTGCCCTATTTGAGCAGCCGGTACAGTTTGATGTCAATCAAGAGAGTCTCGATCAGCATCTACGTCTGCTACAAAAACGCTATCATCCTGATAATGTCGCCAAGAACTTGACAGACGCCGCCCAAGCGCAACAGCAGTCTGAGCAAGCATCAGCATTGATTAACCAAGCCTATCAAGCGCTGAGTGCGCCTGATAGCCGTGCAAGCTATCTGTTAGATGTGGCAGGACAAGCACAAAACCTAGAACACTCAATCGCTGATTTAGACTTTTTAGAAGATGCGATGCAGATGCGTATCGAATTGGATGAGGCGATTGAAGATAAAAATCTCTCAACGTTACAACAGCTACATCCGCAGATTACAGAACGTTTGACCAAACAGTCTCAGCGTTTTAATAATGCTTACCAAAGCAAAGACTGGCAAACCGCGATTGATGCGACGCAAAAATTAAAATTCTTGGTCAAGTTAAATGCTGATGTGACAACGGGTCTTGATGAGGTCGCAACGTCTGAGCATTCAGATGATGATGATTTATACGTTTAGACAATGAATACTCAAAAGCTTGTATCATTGATAGTATGTGCAAGCTTTTCTAATTTATCGCTCTTATTTAAAGCAATATTCTAAAGCGGTGGTTAAAATAGTCTCAACGATACCGTATAATCCCATATTTTAAGCGCTATTAAACGCTACTCTCTTCTATGTTAGAGAAGAATCGCAGCCGTTAACTGTCATAGCGCCTATGTTGTATTTGCCCCATTTCACTTATTCATTTTATCTTTGAGTTATCTTATGTCTTTATTGCAAATTGCCGAACCCAATCAAAGTGCCCAACCCCATCAGCATCGTTTTGGCCTAGGGATAGACCTTGGTACCACGCGCTCATTGGTCGCTGTGGTGCGCTCAGGCAAGGCGCAAGTATTAGAAGCAGGCGCAGCTAACGACACTTTACTACCTTCTGTGGTCTATTATCCAAGTACTGGCAAGCCATTGGTTGGGTATGATGCCCTAGCCCACTTAGCGGATGATCCAAAAAATACGATCGTCTCGGCTAAGCGCTTTATGGGTCGCAGCCAAGCGGATATAAAATTCTCTCATCCTTACGAATTAAGTGGCAATAAAGATGACATGCCAGCTTTTGTCACCGCTCAGGGTGAAGTATCTCCTGTTGAGGTGTCAGCTCGTATATTAGCCGCTCTTGAGCAACGTGCAGCAAGCGCATTACCTGAAGATAGTATTGCAGGTGCTGTCATTACCGTACCTGCTTATTTTGATGAAGCGCAGCGTCAAGCGACCAAAGATGCGGCGCAAGCGGCTGGTATCAATGTACTGCGTCTATTAAATGAGCCGACCGCCGCAGCCGTTGCCTATGGTCTCGATCAGCCTAATCAAGAAGGTGATAAAGAAAGTTATTACTTAATTTATGATTTGGGTGGTGGCACTTTTGACGTTTCTATCTTAAAACTAAATGACGGCGTTTTTGAAGTATTGGCCACAGGCGGCAATAGTGCGCTTGGCGGTGATGATATTGACCGCTTACTGACCAATTGGCTGATTAAGCAATTAAATATCGACCCCAAAGACGTAAGCTTGCATGACAAGTCAATACTTGCGCAACAAGCCAAAGCTTATAAGCAAGCACTAACTGATGCTGAACAGGTCGATATCGATATCACTGTCAATGAGCAGTCTTATCAAGGTGTGCTACGCCGTGAAGACTTGCTAACTATTGCAGAGCCCGTTAGCCGCCGCACGATAAGTGTCTGTGAACAAGTACTGCGTGATGCCAAGCTATCTACCTCAGACTTAGATGAAGTTATCTTAGTCGGTGGCTCTACCCGTATGCCAGCTGTACAGCAGGTAGTGACTGAGTTTTTTGCTAAAGAGCCGCTTTGCCGTCTAAATCCAGATGAAGTTGTGGCTTTAGGCGCTGCCCAAACGGCGCATCAATTGGTCAACGGTGATAGTGATAACAATCTATTGCTATTAGACGTAACGCCGCTATCGCTCGGTCTTGAGACCATGGGTGGTCTGGTTGAGGTACTGATTCCACGCAATACACCTATTCCTGTCAAAAAACGCCAAGTATTCACTACCTATCAAGATGGTCAAACAGGTATGGTGATTCATGTGGTACAAGGCGAGCGTGAGACAGTAGATAACTGCCGCTCACTGGGCCGCTTCGAGCTATACGGTATCCCGCCAATGAAAGCTGGCTTTGCCCGTATTGAAGTGACCTTTAGTATTGATGCCAATGGTCAGCTGACCGTCAGTGCGCAAGAAACCACGACTAAGACAGAAAGCAAGATTGAAATCGTGCCGTCTTATGGGCTATCTGATGAACAAAAAGAACAACTATTGGTAGCGGGCTTTAAATATGCTGAAGAAGATAAAAATGCACGCTCTTTAATTGAGACCAAAGTAGAAGCGGAACGTGAAGTTTTAGCACTGCAATCAGCACTTAACGAATTTGCTGCCTTACTGACATCTGATGAACAGCAATTATTGGCTGAGCAAATACAAGCATTACAAACCACGCTCAGTACTGATGATTTGGCGCTTATCGAGGCAAAGCAAGCAAAACTCAAGCCTCATAGCGATGCCTTTGCTGCTCGAATTATGAATCAAAGCGTCAAAGCCAGCATGGCAGGTACGAGTGCTAAAGACTGGTAGCAAAAATATCGAACCAATACAGCTTAGCAATTTTACTAAGCTGACCTCTTATATTTTTATTTTTTTAATTGATTAGCATCGGACAGACAATTTATGCCAAAGATTACCGTACTACCGCATCATGAAATTTGCCCTGAAGGCACCGAAGTCGAGCTAGAAGCTGGCAGCAATTTATGCAAGGCGCTATTAGAAAAAGGCATCAAGATTGAGCACGCTTGTGAGATGTCAAAAGCCTGTACTACCTGCCATGTGGTCGTGCGCAAAGGCTTTAATAGTTTAGATGAGATGGATGATATCGAAGCCGATTTACTAGATCGTGCTTGGGGCTTGGAGCCTGATTCACGCCTGTCTTGTCAGGTCATGCTTGATGATGATGACTTAACTATTGAGATTCCTAAATATACGCTTAACCATGCAAAAGAAAATCATTAAGCACTCGCAGCATTAGCTTCTTGCTCCCTATAATATCTAGGTATTGTAAAAAAGGTCAGTTCATTGTTAAAACAATGAACTGACCTTTTTTTTGGAAAAACTTAAAGAAAGAGCGTATCTAAAGCTTTTCTAGGGCGTGTACTCATTTTAAAAATGGTGATAAAAATGAGGTAGATTGCAGTCAAACAAGGAAAATAGTGCAGATAATATCGAGATATTACCTAGCTATTTGACGATGTTTGGCAAGATTTAACCATTTTTAACCCATTTAGATTGCTATTGGTTGAATTGAGGACACGCCCTAATGACGATTATTATTACTCTTATTCAAGCTATAGTCAGTCCAATATTAAAAAGATACAGCGGGACTGGGATGCTTAGTTTTTAATATGAGTTTTGCAGCCTCTGTCGGCGTAGGCACAGCAAGCCAGAAAAACTTATACCAGTTTCGCGTTATTAAATAACGTATCCATTTTATTTAGTATCGACTATATTAGCCTCAAGCGCCACCGCCTCTTCTTGCTCAATACGTTCAAGTGCAAGATTTAGGCGGTTTCTCACATCTTGATAATCACTGTCTTTCATATCTTTGAAGTTGAGGTGCAAATTAAAGCCAGGGAGTGTGTGGTCGACCCACTTTGATAAACGACCTTTATTGGCATCAGGATCAAGTACTTGCCATACTTTAATCTTATCATCGAAGCCTTTTAATTGATAAGCACCTGAATAATCACACTCATAATCGTGACAAATATAATCATGCGTACTTTCGCTAACGAGTATTTCACCCTTCCCAGCACTGGCTTCAAGCCTTGATGCTAGATTGGCTTCTTTGCCAATCAGCGTATAACTCAGGCGATTGTTACTACCAAAATTACCGACATGGCAGTAACCGGTGGTAATACCAATACGTATGTATAAACCATCAAAACCCATGAGTCGCCATTTTTGTCGTAACGTGCGCATTTCACGGCGCATATCTATAGCCATGGCAACACAGTCCAAGGCATCTTGCCGAGCGCCACGACTGTCCGGTTCACCAAAAAAACACACCATACCATCACCAATGAACTTATCAAGTACTGCGCCGTGTTTATGCGCAATCAAGGTCATACAGTGCATATAGGTATTCAGAATATCGGCCAAATTATCAGCACTTAGACTATCAGACAATTCAGTAAAGCCAACGATATCTGAGAACATAATGGTGAGCTTGGCCCGTTTATTCGAGACACTAATAGGGCTATCTGCTTTTACAATGGGCTCCCAGATTTGAGGAGGAACAAAGCGTGTCAGTTTACTAATGACAGACACCATAGTATTTAAACGCCCACCTGCTTGTAACGCGCTGGCTTCGTAGCCAATGTATTGATGATAAATGTAGCGAAAATGAAAAATAATGACGGTCATACTCGTAATCAGCACGATGGCCGGTAGCCAACCTTCATAACAGTCCATCCCAGTACCATGTAAAGTAACGCTGACATAATAAAAAATAATGATGGTTACTACCGATACCGCTATCAGCTTTAAATGATTTTCAGGACTACTTATGATAATACGAATAGCTATCAACGCCGCTAAGCTAATGGACATCACGGTGCAGAACTGTAGCGAACCTATCACTGCAGACAACAAAATAATGACAATATTAGACGTCCAAAAGCTGGTTTGGCGACGATAGTTGTAAATAAGAATCATGAGGCTTGGCAGAGAGATGATAACGAGCAAAGCCATTGACATTGGGCTAAACTCAAAATGCACAGCCATCAGTACAACGGTCAGGATTAAAACGAAGACTTCTGGATAGTCAAATCGATAAATCCTATCGTCCTGCAACAGGATTTTCGGTCTTAACTTATCTAAAAGGGTCATAAGGAATGTTCGCTTAAGCAAGACAAACTAATGAGAGTCAATGACAAATACATCAGCGCATGTCTATAGTAGCCATGATGACAATGACAAAAAAGAGGATAATAATAGTGATTGCTTATTATACGACAATAAGCTTATACAACCTATGTCATTGGTAACCAAAAGAATACCCTTGGTCGTTCCTTTTTCTTTCAAATACTTTTAAGACTCTCAAAATAAAAATAATTTACGGCAGTTATCACTTAAAACAATTATCAAAAAGCCAGATATTAAATATCTGGCTTTTTAGCATTCAAAAGATGGAAAATACTAGGGTCTGTTGAACAGTAAAAGTATTAGAAATGCCTGAATAAGGCTTAATTTTACGTGTCCAACCATTTTTCCAGTCGCCTTGATGGGTCAATCGATAAGTACCCGCTGGGGTATCGTTACTGATTCGCCAATCAACGATAGCCTTACTATAAGCCGCGCCTTCACGCTGCCAAGTATAAGTGGTATCAAAGTCGCTATCACTCAAATAATCGACCCACTGACCATTCTCAAAACGCTGTACTTTTAAGAAACTGTCTTCGGTACGTAGATTGTTTTTAGGATGAGCGCCGCGGAATACCGCAGTGGCAACCTGACCTTTTTGATAACTGGCTTTGGGCTGAGTGAGGGTTTGTCCCCAACTTTGTCTTAAAGGCTTGTCATCAAACACCACCCCCGGACGCTCATTAAACGATTTGCCTGAGCGATCAGGCGGCGTGGCGCTGTCATAAACCTCTATGCCATCCCGTAGCGCTTCGGCCAGTTGCGTATATTCTTGGACATAAGCAGCAGCTTGATAAGGGCCATACTCAGTAGACGCCCCTTCATAATGCTGGGTGGCAAACTCTTCTCGCGTACTTAAATAGCCGCTATAGTTATTGGCCAAGCCATTAATAATAACGGTATCAACTCCTGAGTCTTTTAGCTGTGCAAGTACTGCCGCGCGCATCCGTCGTCCGACCATGGTGGTCGGCTCACCAGGAATAGCAACGAGAGCGATATTACCGATACGCATCAGCTGAACAGGTTGTTCAGTATTAATCCAGCCCCAGCTGCCAGTCGGTAATAACACCTGTTTTTCAGCCTGACAATCATCTTGGCTGACGGTTGAAACAATACCAAAGGCGCCGCGCGTCAAACTACCTAGGAAAGACTGGTCGACTTTATTAATATCATCATTAATGCGGAAATTTTCTCGCGTCATGCCCTCATACATACCCGGTATGTTCGATGGACCATTCTCGCTGCCAGCAGCAAACGAGTAACCGCGGGCTGGCATACATAAGACTTTATTGCCTGCGCCATTGGTGAATTTACCATCGACTTGATAGCCCTTCAAATTGACCCAACGGGCACGTACGTCTACTGGTCCAGCAACCGGCACACCTTGATTCCAAAGCTCAACCGCCTTATCAAGCTGCAGTTGCCCATCACGCCTGACATTTTCCCATTCATTATCACTGCCTTGATAGCCTGGCTTTGAGTTGGCATTGCCGCCTGCCGCCAGCACATCACCCTCATCAGCATTGGCAAAAGCGGCGACAAACGGCTTGTCTGAATTTTTACCAAAAATCTTTTCAGCGCCGCGCTGAGCAAAACCTTTATTGTCAGCGCTTAGATGCATAAACTGATTACTAAAACTGGTTGGATGCAGTGCAAACCAATTAATCAGACCTACTGGCGTGCCATCGGCAGCATTCAGGCGCAGCTGAGTCATGGTCTCGTTAACATTACTATCAAAGTCTTTTGCATCGGCATTATTGTCATAAGCAAATTCTGAGCGATTGAGCGTTGCACCTTTTAGCTCGCCTTGCGCCAAAGATAGCGTCCCGGGAGCCAAGGTATCGTGAGCACGCTTAATCGAGGTGACAATACCATTAACGATAGCATTGAAGTTTTGGCTGCTATAGCCTGATAAGGTATCATCAGTACTGGCAATTTGATACAGCTGTTGATGCGAGTAGCCAGCATTGCCGACATGGGTGTGAGTAGCAGTGAGCATGACATTATCATCATTATATAATTCGCCATAATCTGCTTTTAAGCGCCTGATGACCTCAAGCTTTACCGCGGTAAACATCGCCCCCATATCTGCTGAGACATAAACGACGCGTTTACCTTGATTTTGACTATTCGTATCCTCTCCGATAATAAAAGCATGAGAATATAAGCGGTCATTAATACCTTGCACAACCTGTCCAGAAGCATAACCAAACATGCCCGTCTCGGCAGCAGCACCGGTGATATCTGCCTTACCGCTACCAACGAGATATTGTGTTGTCGGCATTGCTCTTGTAGATGTCGCTGCCGTAGAAGCACTATAATTTAATGTGACAGAGCTATCTACTGGGGAGTCTTCAGTTGAATCCGTCTCACAGGCAGTCAAACCGAGAGCCGCGGTACAAATAGAGATAAGTAACATAGAAGGTCGTAATAGTGGAGGTGCGATAGAGGAAGTAGCCATCTGTTATCCTTAACACAGAGTGAAATCTTAGACTGAAAGCTTCCAATCTAAGATTAAGTACCTCGAAGCGTTTGCAATGCGGCAAAAAAATCATACTGATTAATACGCAAAAAACGGCTACGAGCAGATAAGTTGGCTATATCCATTTAACCAACTCACTCTCTAATATAATGAATAACAGACAAATGTAAAACGATTTATGTTAACTCAGCTGAAATTATCATTAAATCTAACTTTACTATGACTTTTTTTAAATAAAAACTACTTTAATAAAAACATTGAGGCAAAACTGACAACTCATCATTTAATGCCTGATTACATTTGCCAATCAAACGGCATTTGATGATGACCACGTAATGCCATCATTAATGTCTGCTGCATCTGCGCCAATACTTCGTTGGTATACGGTATAGCAGGTACACCCCATACTGGATTTGGCCACTGCATGTCGTTTTGATAGCGAACGATATGATGGAAATGTAGCTGCGGTACTTGATTGCCGAGTGCTGCCACGTTCATTTTATCAGCTTGGAAGGTCTTGGCCAATTGGCTTGATAACCAGCTCGATTCACGCAAAAACTGCGCTTGGTCAGCCTCAGACAGCTCATATAACTCTTTGATAACTGATACCCGCGGCACCAATATCAACCAAGGAAACTGGCAATCATTGATTAAACGACAGGTCGATAATGGGAAATCACCCACTAAAAAACTATCAGCAGCAAGTTTATGATGAAGTTGGAACATAATGACGGTTCTCTTGTTATGACGCTTGAATAAAAGGAATTAGAATTAATTCAAAAATTAATAAGCTATAAGGATAATAAGCTAAATATAGGATGTCGCTATTTTATCAGTTATCCAACCGATAAAATAGCGCTATGACTGATTGTCTTAGGATGCAACATTCACCTTATTTAAATTATTTAGCGAATCTGTTCAGTTTAAAAATATAAATCAATGAAGCTAAGCTGACTCTGCCACCATATGCTCACTAAAATAGCGTAATAGCTCTTGAATTGCACTGACGCGCTGCTGCGGTGTTGCCAGTTTATCGGCATCCTGATAACGAATGCCAGAGGCACCATTCATACGATAGCGCTGCCCATTGCTCTGAATCAACTTAATAATCGCTAAGGCATCGACCGGTGTATCAGGTGCAAATTCTAACGTCATGCTATTACTATTGGCATCAATCTTATTAATCTTTAGCGGCTCAGCTTGTATACGCAGTCCGTGAATGGCAAATAACTGCTTGGTTTGCTCAGGTAATATGCCAAAACGGTCAATCATTTCAGTACGAATATCAGTCAGAGCTTCTTTATCATCAGCATTACTGATGCGCTTATAAAATAATAAACGTTGATGAACATCGTGTAGATATTCTTCTGGTATCAACGCCGAGCTATGCAAGTTAATCTCGCTGGTCAGCGACAATGGTGTGCTTAAATCAGGCTCTTTACCTGCTTTAATCGCCTTCGTCGCTCGCTCTAGCATGTCCATATATAAGCTAAAACCAATCGCTTGCATATTACCGCTTTGCTGTTTACCAAGTATCTCACCCGCGCCGCGAATCTCTAGATCTTCGCTTGCCAGCATAAAGCCTGCACCTAAGGTATTGGCGCGTTCAATCGCATGTAAGCGTCGCTTGGCATCACCTTTAAGACCTTTGATAGAAGGCACTAGCAGATAACAATAGGCTTGGTGATGACTACGACCAACGCGACCACGTAGCTGATGCAGTTGCGCCAAACCAAACTTGTCGGCGCGCTCAATGATAATCGTATTGGCATTGGGTACATCAATGCCGGTTTCGATAATGGTCGAGCATATCAGCACATTGAATTTTTTATGATAAAACTGCTGCATGACTTGTTCAAGTTGGCGCTCTTGCATTTGTCCATGAGCGACCCCTACTCGCGCCTCAGGAACCAGCTCACGTATGGTTTCTGCCATACGCTCAATACTCGCCACGTCATTATGCAATAAATAAACTTGCCCGCCACGCAGTAGCTCACGCAAGATAGCCTCTTTCATTAGAGCATCAGTTTTTTGCATGACAAAGGTTTTGATAGCCAAACGACGTGCCGGTGGTGTCGCAATAATCGACATGTCACGCATACCTGAGAGCGCCATATTAAGCGTTCTAGGGATGGGAGTCGCAGTCATCGACATACTATCCACATCAGTCTGAATCGCCTTGATACGCTCTTTATGACGCACGCCAAAGCGATGCTCTTCATCAACAATCATCAAGCCTAAATTAGAGAATTTCACATCGGGTTGTAATAGTTTATGCGTGCCGATAACGATATCAACCTTGCCAGCTGCAAGGTCTGTTAGCACTGTTTCTTGATGCTTTTTGCCACCGAAGCGCGATAGCGTTTCGATACGCACTGGCCAATCAGCAAAACGGTCGCGGAAATTGTCTTCATGCTGGCCTGCTAGCAAGGTTGTCGGCACCAATACTGCCACTTGATAACCGGCGCTGACCGCGATAAACGCCGCGCGCATGGCCACTTCAGTCTTACCAAAACCTACGTCACCGCAGATAAGGCGATCCATTGGTTGGTTTTGCCTCATGTCTTCCATCACCGCATGGATAGCATTGGCTTGATCGGGCGTTTCTTCAAAAGCAAATTGACTGGCAAACAGCTCGTACTGTGATGGATCTATTTTAAAATGAATACCAACTTTGGCTTCGCGCCGTGCTTGCATATTAAGCAGTTCAGCCGCCACGTCATGGATTTGCTCGAGCGCTTTTTGCTTGGCTTTATCCCATTTGCCGCTGCCAATTTTATGCAATGGCGCCAGTGCAGGATCACCGCCGCTATAACGGTTAATCATTTGTAAATTGGCAACCGGTACATAGATACTGGCATCATCGGCATATTTCAAATGAATAAATTCTTGTTCACCATCGCCGACATCTAGCGTAATCAGTCCATTGTAACGCCCGATACCATGCTCGATATGCACCACTGGGCTACCTTCGGTTATCTCGGTAACACTTTTAACCAAAAACTCTTCTGACACACCGCTTTGACGACGGCGGCGCGTTTGTAGTACTTGCCGACCAAATAACTGTGTCTCACTAATCAGCACTAAACGTTCAGGAACATAAACCCCGCGCTCAATGGGTGCAACCGTGAGTCCAACCTGCGGCAGCTTATTACCATTGCTCTTTGATTTGTCTGCTGCTAAAAATGCCTCAAAGCTATCATAAGCCTTGATATCAATTTTACCTTTAAATAGCTCAATGAGAATCTCACGACGACCAGCCGTTTCTGCTACTACTAATACTGGGGTTGCCGTTTGTTCTTGCAGCGCTAAAAACTCTAACAGCTCGGTAAGAGGCTCAGCTTTTTGATGGTTCACGGCCAATTGAGGTGGCTCTTGTGCGCTTAACGTCACCAAACCTTGTTGCTTACTCGGCACAAGCGACAGTTGTGACTGTGAATCTGACTGCCCTTCAACTTGCAGCAATGATTTGTCTGCTAACAATGACGCATCTTTTAATAATGAATCACTGCTATCAATCGCAGCGACATCGGTCATAGTAGCGAGTTCATTACGGGCACTGAGAATCACGCGTGGATAATGATTGAGGTGCTCGTTTAGAGTATTTGATAATAAATACAACAACTCAGGCGCGACGATAGGCTTATCGATATCATGACGGCGCTCTTCATAGCGGCGCTGAATCTGTGACCAATAATCTGCCTGTTTTTCGTTAATCAACTCATCTGTTATAAATAGCGCATCACTTGGTAGGTAAGCAAATAAGCTACTCTCAGCCTCCCAATCCTTTAAGTCAAAAAATAGTGGCTGATAGTATTCAAGTCCGCTACTGGCGATACCCGCCATGACGTCTTTATGCAGCTCAAACTTACGGCTACTGGTATTAGGAAACATCGCAGCAAAGTTAGTGCGAAAGGTCTCGCGCCCCTCATCAAGCGGAAACTCTTTGGCGGGTAAGATTTGAAATTGCTCAATAGGCTTTGAGATATCTGGCAGTTTATGCAGTAGCGACAGCGACTCTTTGCCCATGCTACTATCGTTGCCGCTCATCATCGTTTTTAGGTCATCAACGGTCAATGTGCGCTGGGTCTGCGGATTAAAGAAGCGAATGGTTTCAATTTCATCGTCGAATAAATCTAGACGTAGCGGAAACGGCTGACCCATGGCAAAGATATCAATAATACTACCGCGTACGGCAAATTCGCCCGGCTCAAAGACGTTCTCAACCGCACGATAACCGGCCTTTGCCAACAAGCCACGTTGGGTGTTGATGTCGAATCTATCACCCACACTCAAATCAAAATGCTGCCCTATCAGCCAGCTTGGCGGTGCGACCCGATGCATCAACGCCTGTACCGAGATGAGCAGCACGCCTGACGCTGGCATATCGGTTAATAGATTGATACGTTCGCTGACGATATCTTGATGCGGTGACAGCTCATCATAGGTCAATGTCTCCCAATCAGGGAATACATAAGCATCGACGCCGCAGAATGCCAACTCTGTCTCTATCTGGTTAAGCTGGTTTTGGTCACGAGTTACCACGACTTTCAAACGGTCGGCAACATTCCATAGCGGCGTTTGCACCAGACTTGCCAGCCACAAACTACTGACTGCCCCATGCACAGGTGCCAGCCAACGGCGCTGGGCATTCTGGATAGGGAATAACTGCTGGTTAATCGGGTCAAAGGCGTCAGTCAAAGCAGTGATAGGCATAAAGAATAGGATCAACGTTAAGAGTCAGAAAGCTATTATACGAATATTTCAGCAATTACCAAAATTTATGCCGTAACGGTTTGTCACTTAGCATTTTTAATAAAAAACCAATAGCTAAATAGTTGATAAAAATTATATTCGTATATAAAGACAGAGTAAATGTAAAAACCTCAACGGTTAAGTGAACTGACCCCCGAAACTTGGACAGTTTAAGTTTGCACCAAGGACTGAGTTCTGTACTTCACAGGGCTCAGTCCTTTTAGTTTAAGCTGAATTCTCTCATGATTATAATAATGCATATACTCATGAATCTGTTTCTCTAAATCTTCAATGGTTTTCGGCTTCTTAATATAAATCGTCTCACACTTTAAAGACCCAAAGAAGCTTTCCATCAATGCATTATCTAAACAGTTCCCTTTTCGGCTCATACTTTGCTTAATGTTATTCTCTTTAAGCGTATTCGCAAACGCTTTCATCTGATAATGCCATCCTTGATCTGAATGCAGCGTGAGCTGCTCGGTGCGCTTTGTTGGTATGCCCTTAAGCGCACGATCAAGCATCTGTTTGACCAAGTCATAGACAGGTCGTTTTGATAATTCATAACTGATGATCTCATTATTAAAGCAGTCAAGTATCGGTGATAAATATAGCTTGTCATCGCCGACTTTAAATTCAGTAATGTCTGTCAGCCATCTGCGATTGGGCGCACCCGCCCGAAACTTGCGCTTGACTCTATTCTTAGCAATGACGCCACACGCTCCTTTATAGGATCGGTACCTTTGTCGTCTGATTCTCGCTGTCAGCTTAAGCTGTCCCATCAGCCGTGCAATCAGTTTGTGGTTATGAATGAGACCCTCATTCTTAAGGGTTTGGGTGATTCGACGGTAGCCATATCGACCTTTATGCTGATGATAGATATCACGGATGCGCTGTTTGAGTTCGGCGTATTTATCTTGACTACTAAGACTCGCCCTATGGTAGTAGAAACTACTCCGCGCAAGCTTTGCTATGCTGAGTAAGTCAGATAACGTGTGCTTTAGTCTCAATCCTTCGATGAGCCTTGCTTTGTCGCGGCGTGTTCCCTTTCCCGAAGCAAGGCATCGAGCTTTTTTAGATAGGCATTCTCCGCTCGTAGATATGCGTTTTCACGTTTGAGCTCTGCTAGTGTCTTTTCATTATCGGGTTTGTCTGTGATAGGAGAGGTCATGGGGTGACTACCTTTATATTTGGATGTGAGTCCAGACATACCATGGAGTCTGTAAGCTTTATGCCAGTGGCTAATAAGCGCAGGTGAGCTGATATTAAACCTAAGAGCGGTTTCAGATTGGCTTAATCCTTCTGCTAACATCACAGCGATCACTTTATACTTAAAGTCGCTACTGTATTTAGTTTTATTAGTCTTAGGTTTGATGGCGTCTATACCACTATGCTGATACTGCTGAACCCACTTAGATACCATTTTGTTATCAAGTCCAAACTTCTCACTTGTCGCACCGCTACTATGTCCTTGACGATAGTATGCTATGACTTTGATCTTAAAGTCTATGTCGTATTTCATAAAATAACCCCCAGAAGTTGTGTCCAACTTATGGGGGTCAGTTCA
>NZ_AYYA01000076.1:0-14743 GCF_000511065.1 Psychrobacter sp. TB67 | reverse complement strand
TAAGATAGGTACAACCGTAGGAAGTCCTTATGTTAAGTCGTCATCTTGAAGTTTCTTTGCGTTTAGCAATGACACTTGCGCGTCAAAAATCGCATGAGTATCTCACTGTTGAACATTTATTGTTGGCACTGTTAGAAAACACTCATGCTGCCAATACATTAACGGCGTGTAATGCGAATGTTTCTACGCTGCGTACCGAGCTCGAGGCTTATATCAATAAGCATACGCCAACGGTAGACGCAGAAACGGAGCAATCACCACAGCCGACTCAAAGCTTTGATCGCATTCTACAACGCGCCATTTTTCATGTGCAGTCTATCGGTGGCGGTCGTTTGGTCGAAGGCTCAGATATTTTGGTATCTATGTTTTCTGAGCACGATACTTACGCGGTTTATTTGCTTAAAAAACAAGGCATCAGTCGCCTTGAGCTGACCCAGTATCTATCACACGGTCAGGACAAAGACGAGCCATCTGAGCCACGTGCTTCGATGACTGGTGAGCGCCGTAGTGCTTCTGAAAAGACCAGTAAAGATCCCTTGGTTGAGTTCGCTACTAACCTCAATCAGCGTGCCGCAGAAGGCAAAACGGATCCATTAATTGGCCGTGCTTCTGAGATTGAACGAGCGGCACAAGTACTTTGCCGTCGCCGCAAAAACAACCCATTGTTGGTTGGTGAGCCAGGGGTTGGTAAAACCTCTATTGCCGAAGGGCTAGCATGGTTAATTATCAATGATAAAGCACCTAAGCCACTCAATGGCTGTGTGATTTATAGCTTAGATATCGGCTCGCTCATCGCAGGCACTAAGTATCGTGGTGACTTTGAAAAACGTATGAAGTCACTGCTTGATGCCCTAAAGAATAAGCCCAACGCGATCTTGTTTATCGATGAGATTCACATGATTATTGGTGCAGGCTCTTCAATGAGTAGCAATATGGACGTGTCGAATTTAATCAAGCCAGCACTTGCTAACGGTGAGCTGCGTTGCATTGGTTCAACGACCTTTACTGAGTATCGTCAGGTCTTTGAAAAAGACCATGCGCTGTCACGTCGTTTCCAAAAGATCGATGTTAAAGAGCCAAGTGTCGATGACAGTATCGATATCTTACGCGGTCTAAAGCCGCGCTATGAAGAGTTTCATAACGTTGAATATACTGATGAAGCGTTGGTTACCGCTGTACAGTTATCTGCCAAGCACATTCACGAGCGCTTTTTACCTGATAAGGCAATCGACGTCATTGATGAAGCCGGTGCGTATAAGCGCCTAGGTGTGATTCCAGATGCCGACGACATTGAAGCAGAAGAGAGCTTCATTGCGGATTTAGAGCAGGACTTTGATGCTCAGATCGATGCCGATACTGAGGGTTTAGATGGCGACCTGAGCAGTGACGATGATAACGAGATGCAGGATGAAGCCAATACGGCAAAAGCCAATGATCGTGCTAAATCATCTGACGATTCAAAAGCGGTGAAAGCCAAGAAAAAACCACCGATGAAAATCGATGTGGCAGACATTGAAGCTATCGTGGCCAAGCTTGCGCGCATTCCGCCCAAGTCAGTATCAAGCGATGATAAGAGTATTCTTGAGCATTTAGATCGTGATCTTAAGCATTTAGTATTTGGGCAAGACGAAGCGATCGAGACGTTAGCAGATGCGATTAAACTGTCTCGTGCGGGTTTAAAAGCACCAGATAAGCCAATTGGTTCGTTTATGTTCGCCGGTCCTACAGGGGTTGGTAAAACAGAAGTATCGCGTCAGTTGGCAAAATTATTAGGCGTAGAGTTGGTGCGCTTCGATATGTCAGAGTATATGGAAGCCCATACGGCCTCACGTCTGATAGGTGCGCCTCCAGGCTACGTCGGTTTTGATCAGGGTGGATTATTGACTGAAAAGATCAATCAGCATCCGCACTGCGTCTTATTGCTTGATGAGATTGAAAAAGCGCATCCTGATGTCTTTAACTTGCTGTTGCAAGTCATGGATCATGGTACTTTGACAGATAATAATGGTCGTGTTGCTATCTTTAAGCAGGTGATTGTTATTATGACGACCAACGTCGGTGCTGATAGTATTAGCCGCTCTTCGATGGGCTTTACTCAGCAAGATCATAGCCGTGATAATACAGAATCGCTCAAGCGCGTCTTTACCCCAGAGTTCCGCAACCGCTTGGATGCTATCATCCAGTTCAACCCATTAGATACCTCAGTGGTGGTTTCAGTGGTCGATAAGTTCTTGGTTGAGCTACAAGTGCAGCTTGATGATAAGCAAGTCACGCTAGAGATCGATGATGAAGTACGTGATTACTTGGCCAATAAAGGCTATGATCGTTTGATGGGTGCACGTCCGATGCAGCGTTTGATTCAGGACGAGATCAAAAAGCCATTGGCCAGTATGATCTTGTTTGGAGACTTGGTTAACGGTGGGGTTGTCCATCTAACCCTAGAGCCTGAAGCAGGTGATGAGAAAGATGACGCTACTGTGAAACTAGACAAAAATAGTAACAAGTCTTCTGATAAGGGCTCAGCCGATAGTCGTATTATATTGACGGTCGTTGAGACCCATGAGCCGCATCCTGACTCTGAGTCACTAGCCAGCTAAGCGGTTTTACATTAGCTTTATAAAAACGGCTACCATATTTCTGTGGTAGCCGTTTTTTTTATTGCTATAATTTATTAACAAACCTCACAGCATTTTTTGTTACCATCAATCTTTAAACCACGCTATAGTCAGTGAAAAGTAATATCGAACCATCACGCCCTGCTGATATCCATTTTTCTTGCTTGCTGTACCTGCGCAGACAGAGATTAAAAAAATTGATATTAGCAATACCATCGCGTTTCTAGGATATTGTGACTGTAGTTGCGAAGTAATTATTCATAACAAATATAATAAGGATGTATCATGGAATTGTTCGACGAGCAAGCGACGAAAACCCCAGAGCAAAGGCAGGCAATTTTAGATAATGTCCGTCTACCAGCAGATTGGAAAGCGGCCCTAGCAGAGGAATTAACCTCTGACAATATGGACAATCTACGAGCGTTTTTAAAGGAAGCGTATCAATCAGATGAGAGCATTTATCCACCGGCTCCTTTGATGTTTAATGCGTTTAACCTAACCCCTTTATCAAAGGTTAAAGTCGTTATCTTAGGACAAGACCCTTATCATCGTCCAGGGCAGGCAATGGGCTTATCGTTTTCGGTGCCCAAAGCGATTCCCAAGCCACCATCACTCAATAATTTACTCAAAGAGATGGCCGATGACATTGGTACCAGCTATTCTGCACATGGGGATTTGACCTATTGGGCGCAGCAAGGGGTTTTATTATTAAATAGCTCATTAACCGTGCGAGAAGGTGAGCCGAACAGTCATCAAAACAAAGGCTGGGAGCAGTTTACCGATGCAGTGATTGATGTGGTCAATGAACAAACGGAGCACACCGTGTTTATATTGTGGGGCAGTAAGGCACAAAAGAAAGGCAAGTATATCGATACAGAAAAACATCTGATTTTAACGGCGGTGCATCCATCACCACTTGCTGCCAATCGTGGTGGGTTTTTTGGTTCCAAGCCATTTTCTAAAACCAATGATTACTTGGTACAGTATGGACAGACGCCCATTGACTGGCAATTACCACAATAAATGCCAAATAATTCGATGATAAATTTACAACTTCATCCGTTAACAGATAACCAACTCGCCACTATTGAAGTAGACGCTTCATTCGCAAGCAGTACGTTTTGGTCGCTAGAAGACGTGAAATGGATGCAAGAAGCACTGCTGCTGGCTAAACAAGGGGCTGCGCTCGGAGAGGTGCCAGTAGGCGCTATATTGGTTCACAATCAGCAGATTATTGGCCAAGGGTTCAATCAGCCAATTGGGCGCCATGACGCAACTGCTCATGCTGAAATTGTTGCACTAAGGGATGCGTGCGCGCGTTTAGAGAACTACCGTCTGCCATTACAGACAACGCTATACGTGACTTTAGAGCCCTGTACGATGTGTATTGGCGCACTCATTCATGGGCGTGTGGAAAGACTGATCTATGCGGCGAGTGAGCCTAGAGCGGGGATGGTAGGCAGTCAAATGAACTTAGCTGCACAATCTTTTTATAATCATATTATCGAAGTACATAAAGGCTTATGCTGCGAGCATAGCAGTCAAATGTTAAAGCATTTTTTTCGTGAGCGTCGCCAAGCTGCGAAAAAGAACAAGCTCAGCGACCATACCATCATCAGTAACAAATAAAATAGACATTCAACAAGATATCAGTCTTGTGGCTAGTGATAGCGTGGTTTTTTTGCTATAATATCGCCCTATTTGGTTGCTAATAAGTTAGTAGTCTAACAAGCAGTTGATAATTAAGTAAATATTGCGTAGTTACTGTTGCATCAAGTCGCTTTTGTTTGATGAGGTTTTTAGTATAAAAGCCGCCATATACGCAGTGCCTACTATAAAGTGATAAGTGAATCCTATGACCGTCTCTACACCTGCTAATGATAATAGCCAAGCGCAGCCAATGCGTTATCCTGTTATCTGTATTGATGGGCCAAGTGGCGCAGGCAAGGGCACGGTAACTTGGCGTCTGGCACAAGCATTGAATTATCAGCTGTTAGATTCAGGCGCTTTATATCGTATCGTTGGTTTAAAGGCATTTGAAGCAGGATTGATTACTGCCGATGCCAGTCAGTCGATTGATGAGACGGCTGTATTACAGTTAACGCAAAGTTTAGAGATTGCCTTTGTACCTAACAATGAGTCAGGGCGTGTCGATATCATCGTGAATGGTGAGGCAGTGGGTGAGCAGGTGCGTAACGAAACGATTGGTGGTTATGCCTCACAAGTGGCTGTCTATCCGACAGTTCGTCACGCTTTACTAAAGCTACAACAAGATATGGCAACCCGCTCAGGACTGGTAGCTGATGGTCGTGATATGGGTACAGTTGTATTTCCAAATGCTGACGTTAAAGTGTTTTTGACTGCTAGCGCGGCAGCCCGTGCCAAGCGCCGTGTTACACAGCTAACAGAAGCAGGTCAAGCGGCAGATTTTGAGGCAATATTAACGACGATTAAAGCCCGTGATGATCGTGATGAAAATCGTACGACAGCACCGTCAAAGCCCGCAGAAGACGCTTTAGTATTAGACAGCTCAACGCTTGATGCTGATGCGGTTTATGAGCAGATAAAAAAACATTGCCAGAATCAGGGTATTTGCTTTAATAGTTAATAGAAACAACATATTAAGCACTAAAAAGTTTCCTATATCTTTGATTTTAGTATAAAATTATAGTGTGTAAGATAAGGAATGACTAAAACGACATTGCAGTTTTAGTATGAAAAGACAATTGTTGTTAATGAGTTTAGTAAACATTGAGTTTACCAATAATGGGCTTGTTAACAACAACCGTTTTTTATATGACTATATAGGATATAAAACCAGTATTCCGTTTTATATAGTCATAAATTTGATCCGTACTGTGCTGGACAGGATACGGCTATACAAAGGTAGACATAATGGAATCATTTGCTGAACTATTTGAAGCGAGCATCGAAGAAACAGGTCTGGATATCGAGCGTGGCTCGGTTATTACAGGTACTGTTGTAGCCATCGATAATGATTGGATTACAGTAGATACTGGTCTTAAATCTGAAGGTATCGTCGCTCGTGAAGAGTTTTTAAGCGAAGAAGGCGAACTTGAAGTTGAAGTTGGCGATAGTGTCGATGTTGTGGTTGAAGCGGTTGATAATGGTATGGGTCAAACCTTACTGTCACGTGAAAAAGCCAAACGCGTTGAGACTTGGAATTTCCTTGAGAAAATCTCTGACAACGATGAGATCGTTAAAGGTATTATTTCTAGCAAAGTTAAAGGCGGCTTTACCGTAGATATCGGTTCAGTACGCGCGTTTTTGCCAGGTTCATTGGTTGACGTTCGCCCTATCCGTGATACCACGCATCTTGAAGGCAAAGAGCTAGAATTCAAAGTCATCAAACTTGATCAAAAACGCAACAACGTTGTGGTTAGCCGTCGTGCAGTTATGGAAGCTGAAAACTCAGCTGAGCGCGAAGAGCTATTGAACAAGCTTGAAGAAGGTATCGAGATCGAAGGTATCGTTAAGAACCTTACTGATTACGGTGCATTCGTTGACCTAGGTGGTATCGATGGTCTATTGCACATCACTGACATGGCGTGGCGCCGTATCAAGCATCCATCTGAAGTCGTTGAAGTTGGTCAAGACCTAAAAGTTAAAGTATTGAAGTTTGACCGTGAGCGCAATCGCGTTAGCCTAGGTCTAAAACAACTTGGTACTGATCCTTGGGATAACGTTGGCGGCACTTACCCAGTGGGTAGTGTAGTAAAAGCACGTGTAACCAACTTGACTGATTATGGTTGTTTTGCTGAGATTTCTGAAGGTATTGAAGGTCTAGTACACGTATCAGAGATGGATCATACCAACAAAAACATCCACCCATCAAAAGTAGTTCAAGTGGGCGATGAAGTTGAAGTAATGATTCTTGATATCGATGAAGAGCGTCGCCGTATCAGCCTAGGTATCAAACAGACTCTAGCCAATCCATGGGATGAGTTTGATAAGAAACACGAGCGCGGTGATAAAATCACTGGTACGATCAAATCAATCACTGACTTCGGTATCTTTATCGGTCTAGATGGTGGTATTGATGGTTTAGTTCATCTATCTGATATCTCTTGGAACGAAACTGGTGAAGATGCTATCCGTAACTACAACAAAGGCGACACCGTTGAAGCAATGGTATTGTCAGTAGATGCAGAAGCCAATCGTATCAGCCTGGGCGTGAAGCAGTTAAGCTCTGATCCATTCAACGAATACCTAGTCAACAATGACCGCGGTGCTATCGTTAATGGTAAAGTAAAAGAAGTAGACGCTAAAGGTGCTACTATCGAGCTTGCTGACGAAGTTGAAGCGTACCTACGTGCCTCTGAGATCCAACGTGACCGCGTTGAAGATGCGACCAAGCATCTAACGGTTGGTGATGACGTTGAAGCGAAGATCATTAGTGTAGATCGTAAAACACGCAACATCAACTTGTCTATCAAAGCGAAAGACGAAGCTGAAGAGCGTCAAGCGATTAAAGATCTTGGTAGCACTAGCACGACTGCTGCTCCAGGTTCTGATGCACAGCCAAAAACCATTGGTGACTTGATTAAAGAACAAATGCAGTAAGCGACAAGCTATTAATATAGTAGTAACAAAAAAAAGCGACTCCGGTCGCTTTTTTTTATGATCAAATTTACCTAAGTAGTATGAATGATTGAGGTTTTTGCTAAAACAGGCAAACTCTTATTTCCATTTATCCCAATATCCGCTATCATTTGCAACATTGAGTAACAAGACACCAGTCAAATCAAGATTCAAGCGATATTACGGCTTTATGGTAACAGCGATAAGTTTAAGTGTTTATGAGTTAACTCATTAGTTAGCCAAAAAATAAGCCATCGTAAAAACAGATTTTGACAGACAGTCATTTTATCCATTAATCAACAGGGCAAGCGTCATAATGCAGCAAGCGATTAACAAATCCGAATTTATTAGTAATTTGAGTGCGAATTGTGAAAATATAACTGATACAGTTGTAGATGATGCAGTACGTGAAATATTAAATTTGATGACCCATACTTTAGCCAATGACGGTCGGGTAGAGGTTCGTGGGTTTGGTAGTTTTTGTCTCCATCATCGCCGCGCCCGTATGGGGCGCAACCCAAAAACAGGTGAGAGCGTACCGGTACCCGCCAAAGCGATACCGCATTTTAAGCCTGGTAAAGCACTACGTGAAGCCGTCAATGATAAAGTAGCCAATAAATAGTACAGTAGCAGCTATGCTATAGATGTGTTTATTAATGACACACTTTAGACTGCTATCATTAAACTATGAACTCTATTCAAAACCGAGGTATACGTCTCATGCGCATCTTACTGCTGATATTACTGTTCTTAAGCTTTGCTTATTCGCTAGGTTTAGTATTAGCCAATAATACTGAGGTCGGTGTCAATTTATTGTTCTCACAAGCACCGACGATGAATTTAGGACTGCTACTGATACTTTGTTTGATACTCGGTATTATCATTGGTATTTTGTTAGCGTTGCTTATCTTCCGTGTGCTGCAAAATAAGTGGGAAATCTCACGCTTGCAAAAGGCCAATATACATCTACAAGAGCAATTGACGCAAGCCAATATCGCTATCGATCGTCAAGCGAATGCGCCTACGGTAGAAGCTGCAGTTTACGGGACAACTGAGACCCATGTACAAGACACAGCGGTTAATATAGATGAAGCCTCTACTTTGGCTAAGCATAGGCGAGATTAAATCGCTGAATGAGATGAATGATTAAGCTGCACCTATAGTGCTTTGAATACTCTGATATAAATATGGCAAAACCATGAATAATGTAATTAAGTCTCCCGTCATCGTCGCCTTAGATAATATGACCATGGTGGCATCTTTAGCGCTGGCTGATCAATTAGATCCAGCGTTATGTCGCTTAAAGGTAGGCAAAGAGTTATTTACCCGCTGCGGGCCTGATATCGTCAAGAACTTGCAGCAGCGCCAGTTTGATGTGTTTCTAGACTTAAAATTCCATGATATTCCTAATACCACAGCGCAAGCCGTACTGGCTGCCGCTGAGCTTGGTGTATGGATGGTCAACGTCCATGCCAGTGCTGGCCTCGAGGCGATGTCATTAGCAAAACAGCGCTTATTGGATAATAACCTTAATACCCTGCTAATCGCCGTCACCGTACTGACCTCTATGGATAATCAAGCATTGACGCAAACGGGTATTACTGATGGCCTGGATGTGCAAGTGAGTCGATTAGCACAGTTGACCAAACAAGCGGGGCTTGATGGTGTCGTTTGTTCAGCACAGGAGGCAAAAGTACTTAAAGCATTATGCGGTCAAGACTTTAAGCTAGTAACCCCTGGTATTCGCTTGTTAGATGATAATGCGGATGATCAAAAACGCATCTGTACCCCGAAACAAGCATTGAATGAGGGCTCTGATTATCTGGTCATAGGGCGCTCGATTACTCAAGCTAAAGATCCTGCTACTAAGCTACAGACGATACTTCAAAGTATTTGATCTTTTTATGGTAACAGAATAATAAAAAAAGGCGGCCTAAATGGCTGTCTTTTTTACTTTTTGCTGGTCGATGAAAAGGTGCTACACTAGTTAAATTTATACTGATACCTACCTTAAACATATGATAGGCAATTACAAATTCGCATCGTCTATTAACAGACAGCACGCGGCCTCTAGTTTTGCTTGCTGCTCAATTTTGAGAAATGGTATTATCAAATAATATTGGATAGTATGAAATTACAGATTTTAAGCGACTTACATATTGACAGCTATGCGCGTCAATCGCATCCCATGGGACATATTCCCAAAACCGACGCAGATGTGTTGTTAGTAGCGGGAGACACCGCTAACAGCGATAACGGCATGCCATGGTTGCAGGAGCAAGCAGCGCGTCTACAAATACCGCTACTTACTATTGCAGGCAACCACGAGTACTTTGATGAAGATGTGTTGCATTTTGATAAGAAGCTTGCCACTTGGGACAATTATAATGCCCACTTGCAGCAAGGCGTTCGGGTTTTACAATGCCAACATTTTGATATCGGCGAGGTACGAATCTTAGGCTGTACATTGTGGACGGATTATCAATATCAGGCCAATGAAGACACGATGGCCGCTGCCAGACGTTTTATGCGTGACTATAAGCAAATCTATGCTGGCAACGATCTTTTCTCTCCTGAGGTATCGATGCAAATCCATGCTGAGCAGCGGCAATGGCTAAAAAAAGCCTTAATAACCTCTAAAGGGTTGGGCAAAACAACTGTTGTCATGAGTCATCATAGTGTCAGCGCCTTATCGGTGTCTGAAAAGTACGCTAGCCTACCGAGTAATGCGGCATTCGTTAGTGATTTTTCTGGCTGGATGCATGAAGACTGGGCGCCGACGCTGTGGGTGCATGGGCATACGCATGAGGCATTTGATTATCGTATTGGTAATACTCGCGTGATCGTCAATCCGCGTGCTTATCCTAATGAAGTCAGTAGTACTGAGATAGCATTCGCATGGAATAAGGTCATTGATATTGGGTGAGTAGCGTGTCTCATAACAACCTTATGTCGCAAACAGCAGCAGGTTTGATTTTGCAATCATGATAATAATCTGTCTTAAACTCTAATCATTATTACTGCTTATATTGCAACTGGATTTATATTTTGTTCATTCCTGATAAAAAATCTGCTACGCTTGCTGGCATGAGTAAATATCCTATTGATACCCCGTCAAAACTATCCGCTGATAAGCTTGCGAGCCACACGCCGAGTGCCCCAGCACCGTCACACTTACCGGATAGCATGATCTCGTCGGTCCGCCTTTTGCCCGAAGATAAACGACTGATTTTATTTACCAGACACTCCTTGCGCGAGCGTTCTGATGGTAATGGTTTTGCCAGCTACCAGTTGCCACTGACACCAAAAGGCCGTGTACTGGCCAAATCTTGGGGGCGTTGGTTGGCAGGACATTTGCCATACTCGCTCGATGTCGATAGCATCTCAAGCCCGATTGGTCGCTGTATTGATACTGCGCAGCTGATGCAAGAAGGCGCGGGACTACAGCGCAATATCGCTCATCAGTCTTTGCTAGTAGAGCCTGGCAGCCTAGTCACTGAGCCTGAGATTGCCAACGTGGTATTTAAAGAGATTGGGGTGCTTAACTTTATCAATCGTTTCCTCCAAGGCAACCTCGAAGGCACTAAAAATGCCTATCAGGGTGGTCTCGATATCTTGTCGCTTTTTTATCAACATCAACCGCAGCACGGGCATTTAATGCTCGCTGTTAGTCACGATACTTTATTGTCTGCTTTTTTAGCGGTCATGCTTGATGTGACCGAAATCGATTGGAATGATTGGCCTAAGATGATGGAAGGGGTGTTTTTGTGGTTTGATGATAAGCCCTTTGAGCAAGCCAATGCTTATTTTGTTTGGCGCGGTGAGGTTTATATCCGCCCGATTAGCGCTTTATTAGAGGGCTACCGTGCTGCTGGTTTTCATCCGAATAAATTGCTATTGCCACCTGAAGTAAAGTGGACTTAATTGTTTTTTTTGCCAAATGATGAATAATTTCTCAACAGGCATAAAAAAACCTTGCTCCAGTATTAGAACTGGTAACAAGGTTTTAGTCATCACGCTATAAAGGCGAGATGCGGTCTAAACGCTAGCAATCTTAAGCTTGTAGACCTTTGATTGTTTTGTTTAGGCGGCTCTTACGACGAGCAGCTTTATTCTTATGAATAATACCTTTGTCAGCCATACGATCAAGAACCGGTACCGCTTTTTTGTAAGCTTCGGTAGCCGCGTCATAATCTTTAGCAGCGATTGCCGCATCAACACGTTTTAAGTAAGTACGAACCATAGAGCGTTGTGACGCAGAGTTCTGACGACGTTTGGTGTTTTGACGGGCGCGTTTACGAGCTTGTGCAGTATTAGCCACGCGTATCTCCTTGATAAAGACAGATAAAAATATGAATGTTGATTGCAATAATGGGTTTAACAATCATCGGTGACGAGCAGCCTCTCGCCAAACATGATGTCGATGTCTGATATTAAGACCTCTAATATCGATAGAACATCGCAAGCGCCAGAACTGTTTGGAATAATTAAACAGCGTTGACGTGTAAAGCCGGTTATCTTAGCAAATTATTGCGCTTAGGACAATATATTTGATAGTTAATGCACAAAGTAGTTAAACTATCTGCTAATATTTTGCTGTATTTGGCTATTAAGAGCAAAGTTGGTCGCCAAGCGATGCCTATTACTGACAAAATCTCTTACAATAAACTGTGTCTAACTGTGCCTAATAACCCTCAGTGATGCGTTAATTTAGGTATGATACATGAGCGATCTTTCTTTACGGATATGTCTTCTCATCATCATGGATTTTCTAACATTATACAAAATACAAATGGATAGGGTATGCAGCGAAAAGCAATTATGATTGGCGCGACAGGATTGGTAGGTCAACATCTTGTAAAGCAGCTTAGTGAGATTTATGATACGTTGATCGTGATTGCTCGGCGTCCACCACGCTATATCAATGCCAGTATGCGTTTTTATCAGGTCAATGATTTTGATAATTTAAGCGAAATCTTTGCCAGTGTTGGGGTTGATCGAACAACGGATGCCTTTAGTTGCCTTGGTACTACTAAGAAACAAGCGGGTAGTGATGAAGCTTTTCACAAAGTCGATCATGATTATAATGTCAATTTCGCTAAATTATGCCGCGATAAAGGTGTTGAAAACTTCTTTTTGCTGTCATCGATGAACGCTGATATCGGCAGTCGCTTTTTATACAATCGGGTCAAAGCGGAAACTGAGCAGTCGATTGTGGCCTTGGATTTTGCCCAGCTAGTGATTTTTCGCCCGTCTTTGTTACTTGGCAAACATAAAGGTCGTCCACTTGAAAGTATTGGCCAAAAAGCCTTTCAGCTTATATCACCGTTGGTGTCTGAATCGTTATCATTGCATCCTATTTCGGCCAAGCGTGTTGCTAGCGCTATGGCTATGAGCGCCCATGACATTTATCAGCGTAGCAAATACCGGACCGAACCGTTATTGGAGCACACGGATATCATTGAAAATAAGCAGATGCTGGCAATGACTAGAGTGAAAAAATAGCCTAAGCAGTACATAAAAAAATAGTTAAAATCAATTATAAGTAATTAAGGAGCCTCATCATGTCAAACACGATGCCAGAAGCAACCGCAATGAATAAAGAAAACTTTGTGACTTGCGATTTATTGGATGCCAACCCAGAGTCACAGGTGTGCTTGCCTAATATCGAAGGTAAGTCCTTTTATAGCTTTGGTGGTAAAGATAGGTTTTGCGGTGAAATCGTAACGGTCAAATGTTTTGAGGATAATAGCCGCGTAAAATCGTTATTAAATAGTGATGGCAAAGATAAAGACGGTAATGGCAAGGTATTGGTCGTCGATGGTGGTGGTTCTATGCGTTGCGCGCTGCTAGGCGATATGATTGCGCAGTCGGCGATTGATAATGGCTGGGCAGGGGTTGTGGTGTACGGCTGTGTGCGCGATGTTGATGATATGGCAGCAATGGATATCGGGGTCATGGCGCTCGGTTGTATCCCGCGTAAATCAACCCGCCGTGATGAAGGCCAAACTGACATCGAGATTAGCTTTGGTGATTTAACCCTAAATTCTGGTATGTTTGTTTATGCAGACAATAACGGCATTATCGCGAGCGACAAGCCATTAATTTAAAAACCGCTTATAATTTAAAAGCAGCTTAATGCATACAACTAAAAAACCTCAGCTTTGAACTGACCCCCATAAGTTGGACACAACTTCTGGGGGTTATTTTATGAAATACGACATAGACTTTAAGATCAAAGTCATAGCATACTATCGTCAAGGACATAGTAGCGGTGCGACAAGTGAGAAGTTTGGACTTGATAACAAAATGGTATCTAAGTGGGTTCAGCAGTATCAGCATAGTGGTATAGACGCCATCAAACCTAAGACTAATAAAACTAAATACAGTAGCGACTTTAAGTATAAAGTGATCGCTGTGATGTTAGCAGAAGGATTAAGCCAATCTGAAACCGCTCTTAGGTTTAATATCAGCTCACCTGCGCTTATTAGCCACTGGCATAAAGCTTACAGACTCCATGGTATGTCTGGACTCACATCCAAATATAAAGGTAGTCACCCCATGACCTCTCCTATCACAGACAAACCCGATAATGAAAAGACACTAGCAGAGCTCAAACGTGAAAACGCATATCTACGAGCGGAGAATGCCTATCTAAAAAAGCTCGATGCCTTGCTTCGGGAAAGGGAACACGCCGCGACAAAGCAAGGCTCATCGAAGGATTGAGACTAAAGCACACGTTATCTGACTTACTCAGCATAGCAAAGCTTGCGCGGAGTAGTTTCTACTACCATAGGGCGAGTCTTAGTAGTCAAGATAAATACGCCGAACTCAAACAGCGCATCCGTGATATCTATCATCAGCATAAAGGTCGATATGGCTACCGTCGAATCACCCAAACCCTTAAGAATGAGGGTCTCATTCATAACCACAAACTGATTGCACGGCTGATGGGACAGCTTAAGCTGACAGCGAGAATCAGACGACAAAGGTACCGATCCTATAAAGGAGCGTGTGGCGTCATTGCTAAGAATAGAGTCAAGCGCAAGTTTCGGGCGGGTGCGCCCAATCGCAGATGGCTGACAGACATTACTGAATTTAAAGTCGGCGATGACAAGCTATATTTATCACCGATACTTGACTGCTTTAATAATGAGATCATCAGTTATGAATTATCAAAACGACCTGTCTATGACTTGGTCAAACAGATGCTTGATCGTGCGCTTAAGGGCATACCAACAAAGCGCACCGAGCAGCTCACGCTGCATTCAGATCAAGGATGGCATTATCAGATGAAAGCGTTTGCGAATACGCTTAAAGAGAATAACATTAAGCAAAGTATGAGCCGAAAAGGGAACTGTTTAGATAATGCATTGATGGAAAGCTTCTTTGGGTCTTTAAAGTGTGAGACGATTTATATTAAGAAGCCGAAAACCATTGAAGATTTAGAGAAACAGATTCATGAGTATATGCATTATTATAATCATGAGAGAATTCAGCTTAAACTAAAAGGACTGAGCCCTGTG